>JBBSHK010000726.1:0-1693 GCA_038253185.1 Anaerolineae bacterium
CAAACGTTTCGTCATCGCGAGCGCCTCGTTCATCGGTCGCTGCCACATATTCCGACCAAAAATGAGACCGGTCGCGCCGGCGCGCATCACCAGTTCGGCTTTACTCACCAGATCCTCATCGCTCAATTTCGCGCCGCCGCTAAAGAGCACAAAGGCGCGTCCCGCAGAGCGCACCACTTTTTCCACCGCTTCTTCTTCCGAAAGATTAAGGGTGTTGTACGGTTTGGGTGTGAGCTTGGCTTTTTCGGGATCCAGTTCCGGCACATTCACCTTGACCACATCGGCACCGAGCTCGAGCGCGACCCGCGCGGCATAGTCCACCGCATACAAAGAGTCGCGTCCCCCCTTCGCATCAATCGCTTCGCCGCGCGGGTACGACCAGACGATGAGCGGCATGCCGTAGCGTTCACATTCGAGCCGCACGCGCGCCAACTGCGCGATGTCGTCATCTTGGCGCGGCGAGCCAACGTAGAGCGTATAACCCACCGCATCCGCGCCGAGTCGTATGGCATCCTCGACCGAACCGTCGAGCGTCGAGAGCGCAAGCTTCTCGCTCGGAATATTGGTACGCCCATTGACCTTGAGCACCAGCGGCACTTGCCCGGCAAAGTCGCGCATATATTTATTCGCAACGCCGACGTGAAAGACGACGCCAGAGTACTGTCCATCGCGCGCGAGCCTGAGTTCAAAATTCGGATCCGCGGCATCGGGGTTTACAAAAAAATCGACCGGTCCATGCTCCAGACCTTGATCGAGCGGCAAGAGCATAATAGTTCCATTGCCCGGTCCGTATTCGTACAACAGCCGGCGCAAGCGGGCGCGTTTGCCGATACTGAAATCCAATTCGTCGAGTTTAGGACGTTGAGCCGTCATTGCTTCTAATAATCTCCGTTGAATGAATTTTGCTGCGAGCCTGCGGGTAACTCTAAATCTCCACTGTCGTTCCTTCGCGCGCGAGGAATGTGTTCGGGCGCAACGCGCGCGCCTTTAGTTCAATCTCAAAGAGTTTTGCATCGTCGTGATCGGGTTCGTGGTGAAACAGCGCGAGCTGCTTGACCTCCGCGCTGTCCGCTGCCTGAATCGCCGCGCGCCAAGTGGAATGTCCCCAGCCCTGCCGCGGCGTTTCAGAGTGCATATACTCCTCATCTGTGTACTGCGCGTCGTGGATCAATAGATCAGCGCCGCGCGCGAAACGGATCAGACGTTGATCGCCGCCCAGATAATTTTCCACATCGGTGGCGAACACGAGCGAGCGTCCTTGAAAACTGACGCGGTAAATGTACACCCCCTGCGGGTGCGCGTACGAGCGCATCACGCGCACTGACAAATTATCGTCGTCAATTTTTTCCGCGTCGCGTTCCGACCAAAAAATCTGCGGCTCGTGGCAGTTGCCGTCATAGGAAATTACTTCGCCCTCGTTCAGATTACGCACGATGCGTTTGCAAGGCAGCTCATTGAGCGTAATCGGAAAGACCGGCGGCGACATCGAGAGCGACAACACCTGCTGCAAATCTTCGTCCAGACTTTTTGGACCAAAGATGTACAGGTTGGTCATTTGAAAACGCGCGGGGACGAAGAACGGAAAGCCCTGGGTGTGATCGTGATGCGTGTGCGTAAAAAATAGCGTGAGCTCGATCGGCTTTTTGTCGGCGCGATAATTTGCCGCGAGCGCGCGTCCGAGACCGATGATGCC
>JBBSHK010000727.1:0-1689 GCA_038253185.1 Anaerolineae bacterium
AGGTGGCTGGAGGGCAGCGCCGGTGTTCACTGACCAGTGCGCGCCGTTATTCGTAAAAATAATTCCGCCCGAAACAATATCGAACTGATAGGTCGTATTGGACGCCAGCCCGGCGATCTGGACGTAGTGCGTCACACCGACAAAGCCACTCCCGCGGACATCGTTATAGGTTCCGCCGCCCACGAATTTCACCGAGCCGCTCTCGGGCAGGGCAGAAATCCAGGACACCGAAAAACGATTGTTGGCGGAAGTGCTGTCCGCGCTGACAATGTCTTCCGAAATGCAAACAGTCGCGCTGGGGTCTGCGCTCGCGCTGGCGGTGGTACAGGACGCGGCTTGCGCGAAAATAATTTGCGGCGTGGGCAGCAGCGACAACGCGCCGAGCAGAAGAATCAAAAGCCGCGCGGATTTTTTCAAATTGCCTCCGAGGAAAGAGTGGCGGTCGAGTTTAATCGGACCGATGGGGATGAATTCATTGTCTCGTTCGAGGATAACATTGCTGTACATCTTTGTCAAAGATTATCGCGTGTATCGGACGTAAAGGGAATAGGAAAAGTTCCGCCGGTTATGGAAAACTCGGGATTCGGACTCACCTTGCCCGAAAGCAAACGCCCCACGCTGATGATTCAATGTGGGGCGTTATGCTTATTCGAGCTTGCGATTAATTATTGGCAAGGTGTCCAGGTGCTGGGTGCGTTGACCTTGACAAAGTAGCCTTGACCCTTGGCGATGTTAAAGTTGCCGAACGGGTATCCGACGATGAACGCGCTCCACGAACCGTTGACCCATTGGTCGATCTCGACCGGTGAGCCGCCCTGTGCGGTGAGTTCGTCCGTCAACGTCTTGGCAGTGTAGCTGCAGGTGCCTGACCAAGCCGGTTGGGCGATCAAATTCCAACCCGCGTTCAGTTGAATCGTCTGCGCGGTGGTTGCGGTGTTGGGGCTCGAAGCGCTGCTCGTCGAATTGCCGCCCTGGATGACCCATGTGCTCGGGCTGCCGGCTTTGACAAAGAATCCTTCGCCGGTGCCAACGCTATAGTTGTTGAACGGATAGCCGTTGACATGCCCCTGCCACTGACCCAGATACCAGCGGTCGTTTTCGCTCGCGCTGCCGCCTTGCTTGTTGATTTCGTCAATCATACTTTGCGCGTTGTAGGAAGTCGCGGGCTGTACCGGAATCGAGACCAGGTTCCAACCGGCGTTGATGGCGAGCGCCACTGTCGTGCCACCGGTGAGCGTCATTGGCGGCACCGGATTGTCGCTGCTGGTATTCACGTTTTCACTTGCGGTACCGTCCGCGGCGCCATTGGCGGTGATGAGGTCGAGATCGCCACTCAGTGAGTACTGGAAGTACGCCGAGTTGTCTTGCGTGCGAGTTTCGCCAAGGTTCAGCGACCAGTAGCCGGAACTGTCCACCAGCGCCGAGCGCAGCGCCGAGGTTCCCGATGTCCCGCTGCCATTATTATCCTGGATGCGCAGGAGAACAATCGTGCCGATAGCCGGAGTCGTGCCGTCACTCTTGAAGACCGGACCGAAGACGTTATCGATCGATGGCACTGCGAGTGTCGCTCCGGTGGTCACGTTCGTCTGCGCGCTGGAACTGGTGCCGCTGACGGCGACGAAGCAGTAGGTTGTGTTCGGCTGGAGTCCGGTCACACGTACGTAATGCGTGTCGTCGAGCGTCGATGGA
>JBBSHK010000728.1:0-1681 GCA_038253185.1 Anaerolineae bacterium
CCTCCCAAAACAGCAAATTGAGCGCGTGCCGAAACAGATTTTAATCCGTGCCGCCGAGAGGATATGCTCAAAGCATCAGTTTTGGGAGGCGTTGGTATCAGATTTCCCGTCCCGGAGATTCATTTTTGAAATGAGTTATACAACTCATTTCAAAAACCCGATTCCGCGCGAGAGAACGCGTCAGAATGACAAGCCGCCGCGCAATTTCCATCAAGAAATTTCATTTTTGAAATGAGTTGTAATCACTTTGGAGGGCGAAGCCTGCGCGTGCTCAAAAACGCGCTCGCCCTCCATCAAGCGACGATAGACGTCGAACACGCGCGCGGTCGTCGCCTCCCACGTCAGAAAAGCCGCGACCTTCTCGCGTCCGCGGCGCGCAATCTCGAAACGGCGCGCGGGATCCGCCAGCAGCGCGCGAATCGCGTTCGCCAGCGCCTCAGGATTCGCGGGCGGCACCAACACTTCCACCAGTTCGGGAATCCCACCGATGTTCGTGCCGACAATGGCGCGCTCACACGCGAGCGCCTCACACGCCACGATGCTAAAGGTCTCGTGCATCAAACTCGGCAGGACGACCAGATCGCTCGCGCTGTACAGTTTTGGCAAATCCGCCGGGGCGACGCGCCCGAGGAAAAACACGCGCGGTGCCAATCCGCGTGCCTGTACTTGCTGCTCCAAGCGCGCCCGCGCCGGACCCTCGCCCGCGATCAACAGCTTGACCTGCGCCTCTAACTGCGCCAGCGCGTCGAGCAAATAATGAATGCCCTTCCAGTCGATCAGCCTGCCCGCGTAAAGCAGCAAGAATTCGGAATCCTTCGCAAACTGCGCGCGCAAATTTTCATCACGCGGCAGTGGCTTGAAACGCGCGGCGTCAAAACCATTGAACACGACCACCGGCGCGAGTTGATAATGACCCCAAATTTGTGAGGCGTTAAAACGCGAACAAGAGACTGCGCCGTCCACCATGCGCGCAAAAAATTTATCCCCCCAAAAATAATCTGTGCCGTGGCAGCCAAACAGCAACTTGGACCCGCTCAACATTTTCGCCAGTAGCGCGAGCGGCAAGTCGTAGGGTTTCTGAATGTGAATGATGTCGTATCGTTCGCGCACCAGCGTCGGTAAGCACATCAGCCCGAACGAAAATCGCTCGACGAGTTTGATCGCGCCCGCGGAACGATTCAGCAATGGGATACGCGCGAGCAGCTGCCGCGACAGGTACGAAAATGTTTTCACGCGCACCGACGCGGGCAACTCGCGCGTGATCGCGCCCGCGCCGCCGAGAATATCCACCTGCACCTTGTGCGCGGGCAAGCGCGCGGCGATCTCCCAGACGAAACTTTCGACCCCGCCCATCTGCGTGGTCGTGGTCACATTGAATAACGCGACTTTCACCCCTTCCCTCTCCCTCCTCCCCATGCAGGGGAGGGAGGGGCGAGGGTCTCGTTCCTTCACCAGTACCAACCGATATGTGCCCATGCCAAAGGTGCGCCACAGTCGATACAGCGTTGCGCCAACAGGTCGCGGCAATCGGTTAAGACGACTGCGCGGCGCGTTGAGGTCGAGCAGCGTAAAGCCGTAACGCGCGGCGAGCTGCTTCGCCTGCCCAAAAGTAAAATAGTTCATCTCGCCGAGCTTCTGACGGTCGCGCAAGCGCGAGGTCTTGGTGCGCTGCCGCCACGCG
>JBBSHK010000729.1:0-1677 GCA_038253185.1 Anaerolineae bacterium
AGAGAAAGCGTTTGCGACTTTATGCACCCTTCATCCTCTCGCCTTCCGCCTTTCATTCACGCACCTACCGCTTCGTATCGCCTCAATCCCGCGCGCCACAGAATCCGATAGAGCAGCAAAAAGAAAATAATCCAACTCACGCTCACGACGAAACCAAATCCAATCTCGTCCCACGCGAGCCTCCCCGTCAAAATTTCTACCGGCAGTCCGAGGATCGTGCGGAACGGTAACAGGTACGCAATCTGTCGAATATTTTCCGGGAAGAGCGCGAGCGGCGCGATCCAACCCGAGAGGAATTGTCCGACGCCGAACCACAGGCTGAAGACATTGCGCGCCTGCGTTGACCAAAAGCCCAGCATCCCAAACGCCGAGCTCATCAACATGCTCAACGAAAAACCGGCGACCAGACTAACCGCAAATGCGATTGCGAGCGCGGGCGTGAGCGGATAACGAATCTGTGGAACGAACAAGGCGGCGAGCGCGACGACCGGCAGCACAATTGCCATTACAAAAGATGCCTGACCCATTTCATTCGTCACCAAATAATGAAACGGGTCGAGCGGCTTGAGCAGCTTGCTCGACAAATTTCCCGTGCGAATATCTTCGTCCCACTCCCACGTCACAATCGGAATCGTCACATAATAAACCACCGCCGCCGCGACATAGTACGCGATAAAATCCGCGCGGTTCAGCCCGACCGCCGGTCCCACTTCGTCCACCACTGCGAGCCACACCGCCAACTGCACCAGCGGAAAAAGTCCGCTGATGAGCCAGAGCACAATCTGGGCGCGGTATTCAAACGTCCGCGCCCACGATGATCTGATCAGCGTCCAGTATACGATCAGCAGATCACGCATTCGAGGCGTTGCCTCCGCGGCGAAAAACTTCGCGAATCGTTTCCTCCACCGGTGGGTCCTCTACCGTCACATCCGCCACCGGCAATTGCGCCAACGCTCGCGCGGCGGTATCTTTGGTCAGATGGCGCGGCACGCGCAGCGTCACTTTCAAGCCATCAATCGATTCGACCTCGCCGAATGGTGTTAAATCCATTCCATCGATGGGCGTCTCAAAAGTCAGGCGCAGCAATTTAAATGGCGCGGTCTGCTCGATCAGTTTGCCGAGATCGCCGTCGTACATCAGATGACCTTTTTCGATGACGAGAATTCTCTTGGCGAGCGCGGTCACATCCGCCATATAGTGACTCGTCAAAAGCACGGTCGCGTGGTGCCGCTGATTGTAGGCGCGAATAAAATCGCGAATCGCCGCCTGCGCGGTCACGTCCAAGCCAATCGTCGGCTCGTCGAGAAACAAAACTTTCGGTCGGTGCAGCAGCGAACCTGCCAACTCGCATTTCATTCGTTCGCCGAGACTGAGCTTGCGTACCTGCTTGGTCAGCAGCGGTTCAAGCCCGAGCAGCCCGACCAATTCGTCCAACGTCGCGCGAAACTCGCGTTCGGGCACATGATAGATCGCTTGATTGACGAGGAATGTTTCCATCGCCGGCAAGTCCCACAAAAGTTGATTGCGCTGACCCATCACGAACGTGATCTGTTTCAAAAAATCGCGCTCGCGCTGGTGCGGCGTAAATCCCAAAACGTCCACGCGTCCTGCGGTCGGATAAAGCAGACCGGAGAGACATTTGAGCGTCGTCGTCTTACCCGCGCCGTTCGGTCCGAG
>JBBSHK010000730.1:0-1676 GCA_038253185.1 Anaerolineae bacterium
AATATTCGTGAGCGGCAGATCGCGGAAAAATTGGTGAAGCTGGTCGTTGCTGCGGACGGCTCAACTGAGCAGCAAGGCGTCGCGTCTGATCTCGTTGACGCGACGTCGCTCACCGACGCGCATCTCGCTGCACTTGCCGCCCTCGGCATGAGAATCGAGGAAATTTTTCGCGAGCCACAGGATATCGAGTGGGCACGCGTGGGCGATCAATTTTACATTTTGCAAGCGCGCCCGATCGCGCTGCGAACGGCATAGGATTAATTGCGACAAAAGAAAATGCGAGGCGTTGCTGCCTCGCATTTTTTATTCTCAATTGCTTTTCGACTTTACTAGGGTGTCCACGTGGCGGCAGCACCGGACTTGATAAAGTATGCGTGTCCGGTCTTGATCGCAAAGTTGTTGAAGGGGTAGCTTACGATATAAGCCGTCCACGCGCCGTTTGACCAATCGTCAATCTCGGTCACCGTCGCGCCTTGCGCGTTCATCGAGGCCGCAAGAGTGGATGCGGTGTAGCACGAGGTCAGTCCACTCGCGCACGGCGGCGCCGCCAACAAATTCCAACCGGTGTTCAGGACGCGCGTGCCCGCTGTGCCCGCCAGAACACTCGACCATTGACTCGCGGCTGTAGTGCGCACAAAAAATCCGAGTTGCGAATCTGCGGTAAAGTTATTGAACGGATAGCCCACCAGGTACGCTTGCCAGGTGCCGACGCTCCAGCGATCAATTTCTTTCACGCTGCCGCCCTGCGAGTTGATCTCCGAGGCAAGACTTTGAGCGTTATAGGTTGAACCAGCAGGAACAGCCAGCAAGTTCCAGCCGGAAGCAAGCTGCATTGCATTCGTGCTGGCGGTGGGCGAGGCAACTGCTGTTTGCGTCGCGGCGCTGGTTGGCAGCGCGGTTGATGTGTTCGTCGGTGTGTTCGTCTGCTGCAGCGTCGCCGTGTTCGTTGGCAATGGTGTTGGTGTGTTCGTCGGCAGCGCGGTTGATGTGTTGGTCGGCTGCATCGTGGACGAGTTGGTCGGTGAAGCTGTCGCGGTGTTAGTCGCAGCGACGGTTCGAGTTGCGGTCGGCGTACTGGTTCGGGTCGTCGTTGCTGTGGCGCTAGGCGGCGGCGTGTTCGTGGCAGCCAGAGTTGGCGTCACGCTTGACCCTGAGATGGTCACACTCGCGGTCTTGACTAAAGACGAATTGTTCACGCGGTTCGCTGCTTGTACTTCAATCGTGTGAACCCCATTGGTCAGAGCAGGTGTGAAAGTGAATCCTTCAGTGGTGGTATCAAAGGCGCTATCCCTGGGCGACGCGCTCTGCCACGCGCCACCGTCGACGCGATAATTCACCGCGACTATATTGTTAACTGAAATCGGCGGCGGACCCGGTTGCGGATAAGTCGATGGCGGGACATATGGCTGGTCTTGTGCCGTGCCGGTGATCGTCACCGCGGACAGGGTTCCGGTCGGAAGTGTATCAAGGACGACAGTGGGCGTCGTGTCAATCACATCGGGACGTCCGTTGTTGTCGAGGTCGCGCATCCCCATTTGTCCCAGCGCATAGCTGTCCACCGCGCGATTGGCGAAAGGCGTGTAACCCCCGCGCATAATGCTATCGACATTCATCGTGCATCCGGTCTGCTGACTGTTTTGATTCTGAACAATCAAATATCCGGAGGAGTTGGTGCA
>JBBSHK010000731.1:0-1674 GCA_038253185.1 Anaerolineae bacterium
ACCACCGCGCGCCTTGATCTCCGCGAGCCGTTTGTAAAATTCGGCTGGTGAGATTTCGACATAGTCTCTGTAACTCTCCAATCCAAAGTTCACATACGCGGGCACGATGGTGATCTCGTACTCTTTCGCCAGCGCGTCGGGCATATTCACCGTAGTATCGGTCACGAGTGCAATCTCTTTCACAAATTCCTCCTCCGGTCAAACCTGTTAAATTCGCGCGCGTGATTTTAGCAATTCGATAAACGAAAATCAAGCGAGGGAATATACTCTGCGAGGAGCAGTACGACACGTGTGCTGCGCGGAATCCGAAACTCATTGCTCAACGCTCCTCACTCAGTTCGGTCCTTGTGAGTCCTTTTCCAAACTTTGGTGTTATAATAGCGCCGAGATCGAATTTGGTGTGTTCCACGCTGGATGTGGGGCGTGCTGAATTCGAATTTTCGTGCGATTGAGGAGCACTAATGATCAGTTCATCAAAAAATGGCGCGCCACGTGTGGTAGTGACCGGAATGGGCGCGGTGACGCCGGTCGGCAATGATCTAAAAACATCGTGGCAAAATATTCGCGATGGCAAGTCGGGGATCGCGACGCTGACGCGCTTCGACCCCTCGCCGTTAGAGACCAAGTTCGGCGGCGAAGTTAAAGGCTTTGATCCGAAAAATCACTTTGAACCGAAGGAAGCGCGACGGTTGGAACGATTCATTCAATTTGCCGTGGTCGCCGCGCGCGAGGCGAGCGAAGATGCCGGACTCGAAATCAATGAAGAGAATACCGAGCGCGTGGCGGTGGTGATCGGCAGCGGCATCGGGGGCGCCTTGAGCATCGCCGAGCACACTCGCGTGTACGACAGCAAAGGGGCGAAACGCGTCAGTCCGATTTTTATTCCGATGGCGTTGGTGGACAGTGCGGCGGGATTTGTCGCCATCGATCAAGGTATCAAGGGACCGAATATGGCAGTCGTGTCGGCGTGCGCGACGGGCACCAACGCGATTGGCGAAGCGGCGGAGTTGATCAAACGCGGCGATGCGGATGTGGTCGTGTGTGGCGGCGCGGAGGCGGCGCTTTCACCGCTGACTTTTGCGGGATTCAATGTGATGGGCGCGTTGTCGATGCGCAACGACGATCCCGCGACGGCGTGCCGTCCCTTTGACGCGACGCGCGATGGTTTTGTGATGGGCGAAGGCGCGGGCATTTTGATCCTCGAACACGAAGAACACGCCAAAGCGCGCGGCGCGAAAATTTATGGCGCGGTCGTCGGCTATGGCACCAGCGCGGACGCGGTGCATTTCGCCACACCCGACGCAGATGGAATGGGAATCGCGCGCTCAATGAAATGGGCGCTGCGGAAAGCGCACCTCGAACCCAAGCAGGTGCATTACATTAATGCTCACGGCACCGGCACTCGCTTGAATGATCCCACCGAGACCTTTGCGATCAAATCGGTGTTTGGCGAAGAGGCTTACAACATTCCTGTTAGTTCGACCAAGTCGATGGTGGGACATATGCTCGGCGCGGCGGGCGCGGTCGAAGCCATCTTTTGCTTAAAGGCAATCCAAGAGGAGACACTGCCGCCGACGATCAATTTGCATCAGCCCGACCCTGCGTGTGATCTCGATTACGTGCCGAACGTTTCGCGAGCGAAAAGGATTGACGCCGCGCTCTCGAACTCGATGG
>JBBSHK010000732.1:0-1668 GCA_038253185.1 Anaerolineae bacterium
ATCAAGCATTACGCTCAAAGAAGTGATTGCGCGGGTTCCTGATTTGTCTGCTGAATTCGAGCGCGCGCTAAAAGAACCATCAAGCTGTTTTGAAACTAATGTTTTTCTTTCTTCTAATCAAAAATCATTTCGTTTAATAATCAGTCAATCGCCTCAAGGATTGCGAACACCTGACTTGATTCGTCAAGCGTTTCTATCTTTCCCGCCAAACAAACCATTGAACCCACGTGGTACGAAACTGCGCGAGTTTTTCGAAATCGTAATGAACTTCGAGTCAGAACAAGAAATGCTCGGTTTTTTGCCAATGATAACTGGCGAAAATGAAAACGAACTGTTTATCGTCAAACCTTTTCCCGGCGGGATTGAGTTTTCTCAGTTATTGATTCTGTATTTACTCGCCTATGCGCTGGGGATGTTCGTGAGATACTATCCTGGAGCTTGGCTTGATTTGATGGGTCGTAGCAAAGGTGATCGCTTTCTGCCACTCCTTCGATCTTCTGTATCTGTCATCGAAACTCATTTCCCGAAATTGATACTAAGGGAACTTGAAAAGAAGGCAGGGTGATTCACTTCAACCTATCATTCCTGTCAAATCCTGATGCACTGCGCGTTTGCGGTGGCTGTCGAATTCTTGAATAGAACACAATGCGCTACGAACGTGAGCAACGTTTACGCAAGCGGCGGGAACAACTCGCCAGAGACTTTATAGATGATATTGCTGCAAGACGCGCGGAATACCGTTTCCCGCGTCGAAGGTCAACCGCTGACAACGTGGCGCTATATCTTGCCGCTGACCATTTGGCAGTAGATTATGGCTTATCCACTGATGGACGGATACTCGACAAGATCGCCGGATGGCTTCGAGGAAGGGAAGTTAAGTTCGAGGATGTCGAGCAGTTGCTCACCCGCGTGCGAATTTTCTCCGCACAAGGTGTCAGCATTAGCTCAGACGGCAGAGTTCATTCAGGTGAACCTGAAAAAATAGAGCAGCTTCGAGACTTTATTCGCCCCGATCATATTTATCTCGACGTGACCTTAGCAACGCGAGAAGATGTCGCGGCAGTATGGGGTGACCCCGCGCAGATCGATATAATTCGCAAGGAAGTGAAGCGCAGAATTCCTAAAGCCGCAAAGGAGCGCGCCACACGCCTGTTCAGAGACCTTTACAAGTGGGAAGGCGGTCGCCAGTCCGCCACACGGATGTTGGAGAAGATCAACGCCAAACCACCACGGAACGGTAAGCGTTACACTATCAAGGAACTGGAAAAATATTTCACGGCACACCTGCATCAACGGTTGAAGGAGGATCCCACTTTTATGTGGACGCCTCGCGTGAGTGATCCGCCAACAGTTTCAGAATTGCAGGATTACTGGGACATCGTTCTCCACGACGCCGAACCTGAAAAGGTCAAGCCGCTAAGCAGGCGCGGTCGGGCGAAGGGCTACGCAACTGGCTGGTCGCGATGGCGAGAACTAGCGGGGAAGATTGGTTGGCGAGCGGCGCGGCAGATATATCTGGCAGAGCTGCGAGAACAATTTCTCAAGTCCGGCGAATTATTTTCCAAATGGGAAAAAAGTGAAGAGTATAGGAGAGCAAAAAATAATTGGCGCACCCGTATGCCCCACGCAAAATTAACGCGACGATAAATACGTCCATTTAGTATAGCG
>JBBSHK010000733.1:0-1663 GCA_038253185.1 Anaerolineae bacterium
GAATAAGTTGCACATTGCGTGGAGATATTTTGGAAATGACTTGTATCTATATTTGATTCGACGTTTTGAAACAAGTTGTAAAAAGATTTTAGCACAAAGCGGGAGAAGGCGTTAATGAAAACCCTATTCGCATAAAAATTGTGGGCGAGCACGCTGCTGTTTATTCAAAGATTCACACCGAGCGTTTTACGGGGACTGGCTATAGGCATCGTGAACTGGTCACTGGCATTTTCATAATGAAGCTCTTTTCCAGAGTTGTCAAGGGATTTTCGTGCCTGTTGAAAAAACAAAATGGGGCAGAGTCTTGACCCTGCCCCACTCATTGGTTTTGTCTTTAATTATTCACAGCGATATTAGTCTGCCGGCTCGTGCTCGCGCGTGGCTTCTTGTCGATCTTTGCGCTGAAAGTACATCCACACAGCGCCGCTAAAAGCACAGAACGCGAGTACAGTTAAACCCAGCCCGATCATATTGGGTTTGTTGAATGCTCCCACAAACTCGCCGGTCGGATTGAGCTGCGTCTGGACGAAGAGGAACATAAAGAGTAGGAACAAGAGAAACCAGAGGACGCGATTGCGTTCAAAGATATTGCGCCCGTACAACCCCTTGATCGGAATCATTTCAAAGAAGGCAGTCTGCAGACCGATGGCAAAGATCAGCGCCAAGATGGTCGCGAGCCACAATTGCATGCCGGAGACATTGCTTGGGATAAAGCCCAGCAGAATCCACGCCACAATCGCAGGCACCGCATAGCCGGCAGTGCCGAGCAAGCTCAGATGATGTGGGTCACCTTTTTCCTCGCCCTCAAATCCACCCGGTCCGACTGACAGAATGCCCGGCGTCAACGGCGCAACACGCGAGAGCGCGACCAACACCGCGGCAATAAACAAGTTGCCGGTGTGAACCCTCACCGAGGCGCGTCCGCCCAAGCGCCGCACGTAGATTAATTTGGCGAGGTCGTCAAAGAGATTGACCAGCCCGATCGAAAGGGTAAAGGCGAGCAGAATCAGGATCGCGTCTTGATTGCCCGGATGGAAAGACGGGTCGACGAACGAATAGATCAACCCGAACACGATCAGCGCAAAAATAATTTTTACCACATCGGACAACCACGCTAGTCTAAAGCGCCCCATGATCGATTCGAATCGCCCCTCCAAGCTATCGCCCGCATGCGCCAAGCGATTCAGCGGACCTATAAAGTGTTCGAGATAGACCTCATGCGCTTCCAACGTGTCGTATAGCAGCAATCCAAAGAACCCGAAGAGGATGGCGAAGAGAGTAGAGATCAAAAAGTTCGGAATGATCTTGTCGGCAGCCATACCAAAGATGGATTGTGGTCCGCGAATCGCGTCAACAAAATGCGTGTCCTTGAATCCAGCCAGCGCGATGAGTATGGGGTATTCATTACTTCCCCCCGCTGATGGATTCTCTGTAATGACCGTACTCGCAATCTCGGTCGGCACCCGCACAGCGAGACTGACCTTCGTGAGCACGGCGGTTGGATTAATGGGCTTGAGCACCGGCGTGTTCTCAACGACAGTCGGTTGTGTTTCCTTCGCGTTGTCGGGCGCGTTCGTTTCCACCGTGGGCTGCTCCGGCGACGCCGTATGGACACGCGCTGGCTGCTCCGGCGACGCGGTGTGAACACGAGTTGGCTGCTCGA
>JBBSHK010000734.1:0-1654 GCA_038253185.1 Anaerolineae bacterium
ACGCCGGATGTGACAACCGAAGTGCCGATCCTCGGCTGGAACATTGCGAATCCTAAGGACAATCTTGGCAAGGCGCGAGTTCTGGCGGCGGTGCGGGACGACGCGGCGTCGGCGGTGAATACCAAAATTCGCGTGCGGTCTGGTCTGTACACGGGTGTCTACAACACGCTTGGCTCGGCGCTGGTTTATGCGAATTCAGACTCGCCGGGTCAATTCGTGGCAGCGGTGGGGACGCGGGTGCTGGTGGACTGCGGAATTATCGGCAATCCGGCAGGAGATACCGCGAGCATGCCGGGCGCGAGCATGTGTTTGGAGTTGCTGGCAAAAGCGACTGGCACAGGCGCGGCGGTCAAGTTCACGGTAGACAAGCTGTATCTCCTGCCCTGTTACGAGGGGGGCTACGAGTCGGGATATTTCGCCGCGAGTTTTCTGGCGGCGTTGGGGAACGGGGCGGCGCCGGACGGGGTGCTCGATGCGAATGACCGAGCGATCGATGCGTACACGGTGGACGGCGCGGGAAACTTGGTGCTGCCGGGGACGAAGTTCAACGGCGATCCGCTCTACGCCTGGCCGGGTCGCGCGCAGACGCTGGTGCTGCTGGCGCTGACCGACTCGAACGGCGCACATAGTTGGAACGCGAATAATACGATTACGGTGACGGCGATACCGAGGACGAGGCTACCGCGTGGCTCATAATTTGCGTTGGACGATTTACGAGAATCCGATTGTGAGCAATGCGGTATTTTTGAATGCCGACGATCACTTTGCGGAATTGGGCGCGGCGCAGATTTCGACGTTGGCGACCGCGGGCTACGGTCCGGCGCTGCTTGCTTTCAAGGATGTGCCGAAATCGGTGATCCGAGATGCGCTGAATTCGACGTGGCTGCTGAAGCGGGTGGTAGCGAGCGATGGCGCGGGGGGCGCGACCAAGCCGTGGGAAGGATATATCGCTGAAATTCGCGGGACGGTGGACCATGTGACACGCGAGGTGCGGGTGAATAATTTGAAAACCAAGACGCGCGTACGTTACGTGGAGCCGGGCATGGAGGGCACGGTGCATGTAAGTGTGGCAGTGAATAGCGACGTGTACTCGACGGGCAAATATGGAATCTTGGAGGAGCTGATCGACCTGACGAGTCACGGCACAATTGACACGGCGCAGGCGAATCAGAAGGGCATAACCTATCTGAATGAGCGAACGACGCCGAAGGGTGGCAAGTGGAAAGCGGGAAAAGACGATCCGCCCGAACGATCGCTGGAGCTAAGCTTGTGGGGCTATGGCTCGACGTTGGGGTTTCAGTACACCACCCTACAGCTCAGGACAAAAACTCTGATCCAGACGATTGTGGCGAATCTGTTGCAGGGCGGAAATGTGCAATTCGTGGACACCACCGATTTGAGTGGATTGGGCGGGACGGGCGTGTTGATCAAGTACAACACGAGCGGCGGTCCCAGACGAGTCGATGATTTTCTGAAAGATGTGATCGGGTATGGCAATTCGCAATATCGCCGGCTGTTTTTGCAGGTGTGGGAAGACCGCAAAATATTCTTACAGGCACGACCGACGACGATTGGCTATTACGCTCGCTCTGACTCGGACGTGATCTGGGGCAAGGGGCATGAGGCAATCGTACCATGGCGGTTGCGCGCGGGC
>JBBSHK010000735.1:0-1652 GCA_038253185.1 Anaerolineae bacterium
GAATCGAGGCGCGAATCTGCGCGCACAACGCGCGATTTAGACGACTGCCACGTACCTGGCGCGCGCGTAGAGTGATCGTGTGCCTGTCGTGCTCTTGCATCTCGATGCCGACTTCGTCCAGCACCGCGAGCATGTCGATTACGTCGCGGATGCGCGGGATATTTGTGAGCGTCACCGGCTCATCCGTGAGCAAGGTTGCGGCGATGATCGGCAGCGCGGAGTTTTTATTTCCGCTCGGCGTCACGTGTCCCCGCAGCGGCACGCCACCTTCAATCACAAATCGTTCCAAGCATTACTCCTCAGAGGCTGAAAGTTGCAAGTTAAAAGTTTTCAAGCTACGCGGCACAACAGGTTTAACCTTCAACCTTTAACCTGTCACTTAACGAATTCCCGTGTCGATGCTAATGTCCACTCGCACGCTCTGAGCAGAAACAATCGTCACGGGCTTGGGCACCCCGGCAACACCGCCTAGTCCGCCGCGGTGCGGCACATTCAAAACGTACTTCCCCGGAGGGAGCGCGACGCGGTAATTACCTTGCGCGTCAATGTCGGCGCGAGTGACTTCGGTCTGCCCATCCTCGCGCAAAATTACAATCTTGTACGCGGCGTACATCTGCGGCGGAACTGTCGGCGTGACGTCAATCCGCTGTACGGGTGTGAGTGGACCAATGTCCACATGCCCTTCGACGAACCCCGGCGCGGCGCTCGACGCGCCCGCGCAGCCGAGCAGAAAAAATAGACTCGAGCCAGTGAAAATGGTTTTGATCATTACTCCTTCTTTCCCACCGCGCGTACAGTGACAGTATCGCCCACGCGCACACCCAGCGTCGCGGCGGCATTGCCCTCGCGCTGGGCGATTTCCAATTTCCAGGGCGAGCCAATCAGCGCGGCAAAATCACCCCGCGGGACATCCGAATACGTGCGCGCCAGCCCGTGAATTTCACGTCCGCCGATTTCGACTGAAAGCTGCTGAGCATTCCATGAGACGATTTGTGTATCCGCGATGTTCGTGACCAGATTACCATAGCGATCGATGTACATCACCTGCCCGACGAGAGTGCCCTTGCTGCGCTGGCTCGGCGGGGGAAACGCGAGCGTAACCCATTCCTCGATCGGCGTCCCGATTTCCTCCAGCGGCACCCCGAGTGAAAGATGCGCGGCAGCCGGCGCAAAGATATCGCGCCCATGAAAAGTATTCGACACGCGCGGGAGCCAGTAGCGCGGGTTATTCAGATGAAAGGCGCGCGGTTGCTCTTTCCTCCGCGCCGCGGTTTCCGCGATGGCGAGCGAGAGCACACCATTGTCCGGTCCCACAAAAATTGTTTCGCCCACCGCGATGGCGAGGGCGCGACGCGTCGAACCGACGCCGGGATCGACGATGCAGAGATGGATCGCCGCGA
Organism: Anaerolineae bacterium; assembly: GCA_038253185.1. Classification (GTDB taxonomy): domain Bacteria; phylum Chloroflexota; class Anaerolineae; order UBA4142; family SHND01; genus JBBSHK01. The sequence continues at coordinate 1,401 of JBBSHK010000735.1, forward strand.
TTGGAAAAAATGGAACGCTGTTCGCGCAAATAAACGCGCCCTGCTGAATGTCCTGCGGCGCGATCTCGTGGCTGATGTCGACGAAGCGAACTTCGGGATTGATCGAGAGCATCACGCCCTTGATCGCGCCGACAAAGCCATCCGTCAACCCAAAATCGGTGGTGAGGGTAATGAGATTACTCATCGCTCATTGCTCATGGCTCATCTCTCTGACTACGGCTGTTGCAAAGTCAGTTGACAAGCGCTGAAAAC
>JBBSHK010000736.1:0-1648 GCA_038253185.1 Anaerolineae bacterium
ACTTTCCTTTCCAAACCTTTGGGCCAGTCTTCTGCGCGCACCTGATTTGGGTCGGTAATGAGACCGGTCGGAATAGGGCTCGCCTCGCGGTCTTTCAACATATCGGGCGTGAGAATTTTTCCGCTGACCGGCTCGCCCTTTGCTATCGCGACGACTTTGGCAATCGTCTTGTTCAATCGCAGATTGAATTCGAGATTGCGTCGTCCCTCGCGCGTGGTGTAACTCCGCCGCGCGACATTCGGATTACCGCCCGCCTCTTCAGTCGCATTCACACGCCGTTCGATGTCGGCGTTCACTTCCTCGCGCGACACTTCGGTCTGTTCCGCGTCCATCAGTTCCGTGACGGCGAGCAAACGCTTGAGCTGCTTTTCGGCGCGCGGGCGTGAGTCTTGACGAATCTGCTCTTCGGTCTTGCCGGAAAGCTCCAGATATTTTTCCCACGTCAGCCCGAGTCGTTTTACATCTTCTTTGGTGTGCTCCAACTCGTGATCGATCTCTTGCTCCAACATTACGGGCGGGAACGCAATCTCGGATTGTTCGACAATCGCGTCGATCACCTTATCGGCAAATTCGCTCTCCGCCTCGCGCTCCTTTTGCCGGCGGAGAATTTCGCGAATGTTACCTTTGAACTGATCGAGATTTTCAAATTGGCTGATTGATTTCGCAAACTCGTCGTTTAACTGCGGCAGTTGCGTTTCTTTAATATCATTCACGGTGACGGTGTAGGTCGCGGTCTTGCCGCGAAAGTTTTCATCTTGGTAATCTTCGGGATAAGTGTAGGTGATCTCTCTGGTTTCGCCCGCGCTCATTCCAAGCAACTGATCATCGAACGGCAACCCGGGCTGCTTGGGATCACCGATGGTGACGCGCACATTTTTTTCATCCACGGCGTCGTGGTCGGGAACACCGCCGCGAATGTCGAGCGTGACCGCGTCGCCTTTTTGAATCGAACGCGTGACCGGCACCACCGTCGCCTGATTCATCTGAAAACGTTCGAGCACCTGATTAACTTCTTCATCCGAAACTTCAATCGGCGCGGGCGTCAGATGCACTGAGCGATAATCGCCCAGCTTGATTTCCGGTTTGACCGGAATGGTGTACTTGAAAATCGGCGGCTCTTTTTGCACCACTTCGAGCCGACCCTGATCGACCGGCTGAATGTCATTTTCTTTTAGGACATCGCGATAGAGCGACTTGGACAGATCGTCAATCGCTTCTTCGACCAACAACTCTTTTCCCAGCGCACGCTCGACCAGATTGTACGGCGCTTTGCCGGGGCGAAACCCGGGAACGGGGCGAATGCGCGAGACGTGCTGCGCGGCGCGCTGCAACGCGCGCTCCATCTGCTCTTGGTCAACTTCAACCGTAACGATTGCCTGACGATCGGGAGTGAGTTCGGTGGAGACTTTCATCTTGGGAAATTTCCGATTTATGATTTAGGATTGCTGATTAATGCGCTTGGTTATGCTCGTGGCAACATCCCTGCCATCTAGGGACATACTACGCAAGTATGTACGAGCGCCGCAATCCGCAATCTGCAATTGTTCAAGTGCCGAGAGCGGGACTCGAACCCGCACGCCCTGTGATGGGCACAAGCTCCTAAGGCTTGCGCGTCTGCCAATTCCGCCACCTCGGCGCATATCTGAAA
>JBBSHK010000737.1:0-1647 GCA_038253185.1 Anaerolineae bacterium
GGATAAAGCCCCCGAACGCGCGGTCGACAGTTATTGCCAGCATTCTTACCTCGTCATCGAAACTCTCCGGCACGAGATCAAAGATCGCCCGAAACAAACGGGGTCCATCGAGCGCGAAGAAAAACGACAGGATCAAAACGAGCACGAGATTACCAACAAGCCCGACTAGGCTCGTCAGCAGCACCACGGCGTTCTGCAAAGCCGGCGTCGCCAAATTTTGTAGACTGCCGAAAGCGCCCAGCAGAGCGGCTTCTACGTCGACGCGCACGCCGAATCGGCTCAACAGGTCTTGACCGGCACGCGCAAATTCGGGCGCGCGATTCGCCATATCGGGAAATTGGATTGCCAACTGATTCAACTGGGTGAGCAGGGGCGGGACAAGTTGTGAGATCAGCGCGACCAAGACCAACGCGAAACCGATATAAACAATTGTCACGGAAACGGCGCGCGTCATCCGGAACGAGCTCACTCGATAACCTAATCGTGGTCCAAAGCGCTTGGTCGCGAATTCCGAAATCCTCTGCGGCAGGGGCTTGCCATTAAAGCCGTCGACCAAGGGTCCGAGCGCAAACGCGAACAGCCACGCCAGCACGAACAGCAAGATGATGTCGGAAAAGCCGCTGAGGAATTGCAACAGCAATTGCGCCAGATAGAAGCCGGCAATGATCACCAACAGGATTACGAGTACGTTCAGCCAGGGTGTGCGTTGCATCTCAATTACTGGATGAGGCATGAAGGATGGAGGACGAAGAGGAAATCAAACCGCGTTTCGTTCACCCTTTGTCCTTCAGCGATTCAGGAACCCGCAATTTCTAACACTCGTCCCCAAAAATATTCTTCGCGCATGGCGAGGCGGCGCATCATCCGACTCGCGTGCGAGAAACCACATTCCGAATCGGCGTCAGCAATTGCCTGCAAGATCACCGCGAGCGCGTCCCACTCATCCGCCACTTCGCTCAAGGTCGAGGCGAGGTCCCGCGCGGGGCTCCACCACTCGGCTGCTTGCTGCAAAAACTGGATATAAGTCCGCCGATAAAGAGAGTCGGAATTTTCGATTGTGCTTGCCGCGATCTGAGCACAGCTACTCCAGTCCGGCGCACTCGTCCAATTTTCAAAATCATCGCTGACAAGTTCTATGCCCATAATGCCGCGTGTGGGCGCGCGGTCGAGGTTCATCGCAAGCGCGTTGGCGCGCAGCGCGTCGAGCATTGCGCCGCGCGGGTCGCCGCCGCAAAATTTTTGCGCGTGCGCCTCGACTTCGCGCTCGAGGTGACGATTGTGCCCGATGAAAAAGTACGAAGGGGATTCTTCGGGGCGGATGAAATATTCAAAGTACAAGCCCGCGCCGAGACCGAGCGCGAGCGGCGGCGAGAGTTCAATGCCTTGCGCGGCGAGGCGCGCGACAATGGACTCTAGACCCAAGCCAAGCCCGACCTCCGCGCGCGCCGATGGTTGCAGAATTAAAACCACGAAGGGATTATAGCACAAAGGGCAGAGGTTTGTGCTCTGCCCTTTGCAGTCATATTTGTTTACGCAATGTGCAACTTATTCGCGTTTTCAACTGTCATTTCGAGGAGCGTAGTCTGCGACGAGAAATCTCAGCGTGAGGCGCATCGAGATTTCTCACTTTGTTCGAAATGACAAAAA
>JBBSHK010000738.1:0-1646 GCA_038253185.1 Anaerolineae bacterium
CATCAGCGACTTGATGATGCCGGGAATGGACGGACTCGAACTTTGCCGCCGAGTGCGCGCCGAATCGCCCATACACTATACCTATTTTATTTTTCTGACTGCGCTGTCGGACAAGCCGCACCTGCTCGCCGGTATCGAGGCGGGCGCGGACGATTATCTTGCCAAGCCGCTCGACCGCGAGGAATTGTACGTTCGCCTGATTTCCGCCTCGCGCGTGACGTCGCTCCATCGGCAATTGCGCGAACAGTCCAAATCATTGGAGGAAATGAACAGCCGGCTGTTTGAGCAATCGCGCACCGACCTGCTGACAAAACTTGGCAATCGTCTGCGTTTGCAAGAAGACCTGGAAGTGTTGCGCGGGCGCGTCGCGCGCTATCATCACACCTATTGCGCGGTGATGTGCGACATCGATTTCTTCAAGTCTTACAATGACCATCATGGACATTATCCCGGAGATGAAGTTTTGCGAACGGTCGCGAATACGATTACCAAAAATCTGCGGCGGGGCGACGAGGCGTATCGATTCGGCGGCGAAGAGTTCTTGATCATTCTGTCGGAACAATCTGTCGAGAGCGCGGCGATTGCGGCGGAACGGCTCCGCCAACAAGTGGAAGCGCTGGCAATCCCGCACGATGCGAGAACGCCGCCGCACATCGTGACGATCAGCGCGGGAGTCGCATCGCTCCGCCCTGACGAGGAGAAAACGGTCGAGGTGCTTTTGCGACAGGCGGACGCCGCGCTCTATCGTGCCAAGTCCGAGGGGCGCAATCGCGTCGAGATTGCGTCGGTGGGTGAGCGGGCTATGCGAGTCGTGTAATCTGTGGTCATGCCGCATCTTACTCTCCAGTCCCACAACGTTTTATGCAAAGACCACCCAATGTGCAACTCTTTTTGTCATTTCGAACAAAGTGAGAAATCTCGATGCGCCTCACGCTGAGATTTCTCGTCGCAGACTGCGCTCCTCGAAATGACAGTTGAAAACGCGAATAAGTTGCAAATTGCGTAAAGACCTTCTGCTTCGAAACATAGACCCCGCCTTCCACTGTCCCTGAAGGAACAGGTTATGACGACCCCTCTCGAAGTTTTAACTGTCGAAGATTCGCGCGACGATACCGCGCTGCTCGTGCGTGAGCTCAAGCGCGGGGGTTACGATGTAAATTACGAGCGCGCATCACGAAAAGTGGGACGGCACCGGTTATCCACGCGGACTGAAAGGAGAGGAGATTCCTTTGGTGGCGCGCGTTTTTGCGTTTATCGACGTGTGGGATGCGCTGCGTTCCGACCGTCCGTACCGAGCGGCGTGGTCGGAAGAGCGCGTGCGCGAGCACATCCTATCACTCGTGGGGACACACTTTGATCCCAGAGTAGTCGAGGTGTTTTGGCGAGTGATTGGTCAAGCGTGAGGTGAACGGTTCTGACTCAAAACGTCAATCGCCAGTGTATCTTTCCTCGCGCCACGGATCGCCGTGATTGTTATAGCCGAGCGATTCCCAGAAACCCGATTTATCTTTTTCCATCAGGTATAAGCCGCGCACCCATTTCGCGCTTTTCCAAAAATAGAGATGCGGCACGACCAAGCGCGCGGGTCCCCCGTGCTCCGGCGCGAGCGGCTGGTTGTCGTACTCGTACGCGACGAATGCCTGTCC
>JBBSHK010000739.1:0-1638 GCA_038253185.1 Anaerolineae bacterium
CATTCCGCTGCCCACGCGCAACTTGTTCACTTTCGCCGTGAGCTTTTCGATGAATTCATCCGCCACGCTATCGAAAACAAAAACGCGCTTGACCGCGAGACACGCCTGCCCGCAATTAAAGAAACGACCGACCGACGTCGCACTCACGGCTTGGTCAACGTTCGCGTCGTCGCACACAATGAGCGGATCGCTCCCGCCGAGTTCGAGCGTCACGCGTTTGATCGTATCCGACGCGACCTTCATCACATGCCGACCCGTCGCGGTCGCGCCAGTGAAACCAATCTTGCGAATTTTCGGATGCGCGAGGATCGCTTCGCCCACCGTCGCGCCGGGACCCGTGACAATATTCAAAACTCCGCGCGGCAGTCCCGCCTCATTCATCAGTTCGATGCAACGAATCGCGGTGAGTGGCGTCGTGCTCGCCGGTTTTACAATCACCGTATTTCCGGCGACGAGCGCGGGCGCGATTTTGTTGCCCATTAATGATACGGGAAAATTCCATGGCACAATCGCCGCGACGACACCAATCGGTCGCTTTAAAATAATTCCATATTTTCCTTCGTCGAGATTCGGCACGTAACCGCCGCGCAAATTTTTCGACAGTCCCGCATAATGTTCGAGCGTATGCACGAGCCGCCGGATTTCCATCTTCGCTTCGCGCAAGGGTTTGCCCTGTTCGCTCGTCAGCAAACGCGCGAGTCCCGCTTCGCGTTCGAGGATTTTTCGCGCGCCCGCGAAAACCAGCGCGCCGCGTTTCGCCGCGCTCGTCGCCCACCATTCGCCGAAGGCGTGCTCGGCGGCATCGACCGCGAAATCTACATCGCGCGCCTCGCCGCGCGGCGCGGTGTCCACAACCTCGCCGGTCGCGGGATTGTACACCGCGTATTCTTCTTCCGCGTGCGCGTGCACCAACTCGCCGTTGACGAACATCTTTGCCATGTGATCTACACAACTTCTAGCTGAAACACTTCTGGCGGGTCCTCTTCCCATTCGTCAGACGGATCGTCTTTCACTGCTTCCGTCATCGCGGTTCGCGCCGCGAGCCACTGCTCCTTCGAATCCCACAGCGCAAGACCGACCAGCGCGCCCGACTTTTCATCGCGCAAGGTGAATACTTGCTGCAGCCCTGATTGCCCTTTCATCGCCGGCCCAAAACGATGCATCGATTGAATCAAAAGTTCCGTCTTATCTGGTCGTGGATGATGATGAACTGCGAGGTGAATAAACATCAAGACGGCTCCTCAATTATTGCTGCGTACTCTTTTACAATCTCGCGATAACCGCGCGCCGCGGTCTGTGTCCAATTCAGCGCGCTGCCGCTCAATTCTTTTTTCACCACCGCCGGTTGCCCCGCGACCAACACGCGCGGAGGAATGCGCGCGTGTTCGCGCACGACGCTGCCCGCCGCAATCATCACTTCTTCACCGACTTGCGCGCCACCGAGCACTACCGCGTTCATCCCGACGACACTGCCGCGTCCAATCGTACACCCTTCCAGCACCGCGCAATGTCCCACTGTGACCTCTTCGCCAATTTCCGTCACAATGTCTTCTTCCGAATGAATCACCGCGTTGTCCTGCACATTCGCGCCGCGACTTACAATTATTTTTCCGAAATCGCCGCGCAGCACCGCGCCGA
>JBBSHK010000740.1:0-1638 GCA_038253185.1 Anaerolineae bacterium
CGCAAGCGCCTGAATCCATATTTGAATGTCTCGCTCGTCCAGCTTTAGTGCAGCCCGAGTTCTGGTTGAGCGACCTTATTTGAGCGTTACCGCTCTCGTCGCCGACCCGCCCAAGCTGCCCTTGATCGTAATTTTCAAGGGATTGGTCTACCAGAGCGTTTGCAGACTGTATTTTCCACCGCCATTATTTTTGAGCGTGCCAACAAGTGTGCCAGTTCAAGTCACGTATGCTTGCAAGGTCACGGTCGCGCTAGAGCTGAATGCCTCGACCCGCAATTGTTTTCGCGAGAGGACATCTGTCGGTGGAGGTGTCGTCGTCGGTGGAGCGAATACTGCCACCGAAATCCACGACGCATCATAATCGTCCAGCGCGTTGTTACTGAAATTCATAGGAGTGGTGCCATCAACATTCATCGTGAACACTTCATGGTTGCGGATGCGGGTAGAGGTGAAAACAATTTGCATGCCGTCGGAGCTGAAGGACGGATACAAATTCGCGCCCGCGCCGTTGGTGAGATCGACAATGTTAGTGCCGTCAACATTCATTCCGTAGATGTCTTTCACCGAAGGAGTTCCACCGAACGCGATCTTGCCGGAAGCGCCGGCGTGCGCGGTCGCCGCGGTGGTGAGAGACAAGAGCGCGATGAGTGCGATGAGGAGGGTCAAGAATGAAATTGAGAGCTTGTTCATTTGTGACTTGTGTTCCTTCAAGCGAGATTGGCACCAGTATAGGGTGCAATGCACTTTGAGGGAACGCCCATAAGTCGAGACTCGCGCTTGACCATAGTCGCTTGTGAGTAAGACCAAAGTCGGATACCACGCGAGGAAGAAGAAAAGTTTTCATCCAGACTCAAATCAAAAAGGCGGGTCCCCGTGAACCTCGCAAGGGAGCGGAACGAGGTGAGGGGGGACCAGTCCGGTCGTGACTTGTTCCCGACGAGACTTCAACATATGTTCAAAGTTAACCCCTGTACATTACGGGTGCGGGTCTTTTGTGTCATTTTCAGGTTGACTCGGAATCACACCTGATCCGTTCGGGTTTTCGAAATCAGTTCTAGGGCGTGTCTGCAAAGGGCGAAGTCTCCGGTCAGTCCTATTCCACAGAGCCAGAAATATAGTTCAGCTTGCTACCGGAGAAGGATTTGCAGACACGCCCTAGTGACAGCCACCTTTTCCACTTTTGCCCGAGCTCCTACAGCGCCCGCTCGAATCGCTTCCCCCGTGCCGATCATCGCGCGGTTGGGTCAGAGTTGGAGCTATGGTACGATTCTCAACGCGCCGAGCCGAGCTCACCGCGCTGCCGCGATTTTGTCCCCGATCCTCTACTCGCTCCGGCACAACATTGGCAGGCGCGTTTTGAACCTGACCCTCACGGTCGTCACCCGGCTCAAACTCGCCGCGCACGCCATTATCGTTGTCTGACTCCGTCTCATTTTCGATTTCGTTCTCGACCTCGTTCTCCGCCTCAACGCCGTTGTCGTCCAACTCGGATTTATCGTCAGCCTCTTCTCTAGCGCGCACATCGTCGCCCGTGGGATGACTCAGCTGCTGCTCCACGCGCGACATCGTCAATCCAGCCCGCGTACTCGTGATGCGAGGGTCATTCGCAAATGCCAATCCGGCGAAACCGATGGCGAA
>JBBSHK010000741.1:0-1630 GCA_038253185.1 Anaerolineae bacterium
GACGATTATTTTGTGGCGTTTCCCATTTTGAAAAAGTACGGAATGGTCGGCACCTTTTTTGTGCCGAGCGGCTATATCGATAATTATTCCTTTTCGCTGACGTGGGAGATGATTAAGGAAATGAGCGATGCGGGGATGGAGTTTGGCGGGCACACCATCACTCATCCGATTCTGACGCGCGACAATGCGGCGCAAATCTGGCGCGAGGTCTCCGTTTCAAAAGCCGCGCTGGAAGAACATCTTGGCAAGCCGCTGGTCGCGTTCGCGTATCCGTTCGGCGTTTACAATCAAGTGGTGATTGACTCGCTCGCGCAGGCAGGCTACGACGCGGCGGTCACCGTGAATTACGGTCTCGAACAGAATGCCGCCGACATCTATCTCTTACGCCGCGTCAATCTGCCGTACTGGGAAAGTCTCGGCGCGTTCATCGCGCGGTTGGAAAAATAAAACGCGGATGAGCTCAGAATTAAAAGCGACTGAACGTGTGCGCGAGGTTTACCAAGAGTCGCGTGAGTGGCACGATGCCAGTCCGACCCTCGCACGTTTGGTCAGGAACTGCGCGCGGCGGAAGGTCTGCCACCGCCCGATGGGAGTCTCACCGAACGCGAACTCGATTGGCTGATCGCGCAAATCAATCTGCGCGCGGAAGAACAGCTGCTTGACCTTGGCTGCGGGAGTGGCGCGCTCACTCTCGCTCTGGTTGAGAAAACGCATTGTCGCGCCATCGGCATCGACTTGATGTTCGAGCGCAGCGCGTTCGCGCAGGCACGCGCGCGTTGTATCCCGCAGCAGCGGTAGATTTTTTTCAAGCTGATGTGACCGAGGGACTTGCGTTCGAGTCAGGAATTTTTGATCGCGTGACCCTATTCGACGCGCTGGTGCATTTTGAAAACAAGCGCGAGGTTCTCACCGAAATCGCGCGAGTGCTCCAGCGCGGCGGACAACTCGCCCTCACGACCGTGTTGGGCACGAACATTCCAAAAGCGCAGACGCGGATTCTTGAAGCAACCACCGGAAGTATTTTTCGTCTCGAACTCGCGACGTTGCTCGGCTTGCTCCAGTCGACCGGATTTCGCGTCACCGCGCGAAAAGCGCGCAGTGAGCAATTGGCACGCTGGCACACGCGCCGTTATCGCGGATTGCTGTCCGTCACAGAAGAGTTGGAGCGCGAGCTGGGCGAAGAGGAGTTTCGGAGCTTGCTTGCGCGCGAGCAAGCGGTTCTCCTACCGCTGCAGAGTGGCGCGCTCACAAGCATTTTTGTCATTGCGGAGAAACAGAGTTAGATCAATGTCCGCCTTTGCCTTTGCCGTGACCTTTGCCGCCCTCACCTTTGCCGCGCGGTTTGTTTAGCGGTCCCGGATTGACTGCAGGTCCGGGCGGGGGCGCACTGCCGCCGACCTTGCCGCCGCTGCCGCCATTACACGCGACACTACCGTTCGGCGCGACGTGCCAACCACTCCGCGCCGCCCACGCCAAAATTTGATCGTACGGAATTAAATTGTCGACGTCGTTTGGCGGGACCTGCACCACCGCGCCGGAACTTTGTCCGCATTGCATCCGCTGCCACACGGTATCTTTTTCGGTCGGCGCGTGTCCCGCAAAAATTTCATCGCGGCGGTGATCCGCCGGA
>JBBSHK010000742.1:0-1629 GCA_038253185.1 Anaerolineae bacterium
AGTTGGATTAGCAGCGGCACATTGAGCAAGCCGATAAGCGGCGAGAGAAAAATGTAAAACGAAGGGAGATATGGCACACGCTGTCCGCCGAATTCATTTTGTCCCGATTCGATGCTCCAGAACAGTACGCCGCCCAGCACATCGCCGAACCGGTGGATGTGATAAAGAAAATCGAAAGAGATCGTCTGCGGGTACATCAAAAAGTCCAGCTTGAGCGCGACCGACAAGGCAAACACCAGCGCGAGCAAATTGAGCTCCATTTCGCGTGCGCGTACGCCGCCCCATAGAAAAAATCGCGGCACCGCGAGCCGCGCGATAATGCCCCCCCCGATGGCGGTGAGGAGAATGTAAAAAAAGCTGGCGGCAAAAAGTGTGATATACGGTCGCGCCCACACCAGCGCGAGCGCGGCGGCGAGGCTAAACAGAATTGAGGTGAGCAGCGCGTACTGTCGCTCGATTTTGAATGCGGCGACGGCGAGATATAGCGCGAGCGCGCTGCCGAGAAAGTATAGCGTCACGTCGCTGGGAGGAGCTTTGAGCGGCGACCAGACGAGACTGTTCACCGCGCGCCATTGACCATTTTCCGATTGCAAAGGCACCAGCTCGACCCAATCGAGTTGCACGCCGAGCCGACGCGGGTCGGGACTTGCGACGATTTCGTTCTTGGGAATAAAAGTATCGCTCTCGAATTTCACGCGCAGATCATCGCTCGCCAGATAACGCTGGTCGGTAATCGCCAGACGATATTCTTGCCAACCTTGACCCGAGGCGACAGGATTCGCGAATTCGAGTCCATTCACGTACAGCGTCAAATCGGCAATGCGATCGCCGGGGTGAAAACGGGTGAGGCGCACGCGCAATACCACCGGATTGCCCGCGCCCCAGTCGTGCAAGATAACCTCGCTGCCGCCGGTCGTCCAGCGGTAGCGTACGCCAAGTTTTTTGTCGAATTCGGGATCGTGAACCCAACTGAGCAGTGGGCGGTCGATCGGTCCGCCAATGTCGATGAAAAATGGCAAACGAAATTGGTAGGCGAGAGTGACCGCCAGCAGCGCGCAGCCCAGCGCGAGGTAGAGATAGCGATCGCGCCACCGCGCAAACGTTTTGTGCGCTGCCGAAATTTGAAACGGGTGCAGACGCGCTTTTTGAAAAGTGGATGAACTCAAGAGGATTCGTGCTGGTGAGAGGTGAATAAACTACAGCCGTTGCCTACCGCTGAATCCGGCATCCAGTTCGTGCCAATATTCGATACGTGGCTCGCCGCGCTTCCAACACAGAAAGACCAGCTGCCCATCGCGCTCGGAAGGAAAATCAACGAGTCCCTGATTGAGGTCTTTAAGCTCACACCCGATCTCATTCAATAGTTTTGACGCGACGTTAAAGCGTTGCAGCAGCAGCAAATATTCGCTCGCGGCTTTGCCCCCGCCATTGCCGGACGCGTGCTGGACGACGGCTTCGAGCGCGCGTGATTGTGCCACCATTTGGTCGCGCACGGATTGTAGTTCTGCCAGCAATTGTTCTAATTGCGGGATGTGGGCGTTTGCTTCTGCCAGAGTAAAAGTTTTGATCGCCACGCTTGACAGAGTCCGCTATTCATTTTCAATTCGGTGTAATTTTTCCAGCCATTCG
>JBBSHK010000743.1:0-1624 GCA_038253185.1 Anaerolineae bacterium
CTTTCAGGTGTTCAAACGTGAAGGACGCCAGAACGTAATCGTGGCGCGCACTGAACGCAAGCTCCACGCTGAAAAAACAGGTTATAATCTCCGGTGCCTTGTGTCCCTGCGAACAGCAGCGTTGCAAAAATCTCTGATAACTCACTACACCGCATTTCAAAAACCCGATTCCGCGCGGGAGAACGATTCAGAATGGCAAAGCGTCGCGCAATTTTTATCAAGAAATTTCATTTTTGAAATGTGTTATAGAAAAACGAGACTCCTCACTTCGTTCAGAATGATATGCCTAACGTGAGTTACGAATACAAATTTAGTTTGAATCACCTGTCATTTTGAAATGAGCAGACCTCAGCACATCGCCATGCTCTCGCTGCATACTTCGCCGCTCGCCGTACTGGGCGGCAAAGAAACCGGCGGGATGAACGTTTACGTGCGTGAATTGTCGCGCGAGCTCGCGCTGCGCGGGATAAACGTTGACGTATTCACGCGCTCACAAAATCCGAGCTTGCGGCGCGTGGACAACAGCTCGCTCGGTGTCGAAAATGCGCGCGTGGTCCTGATTCCGGCTGGACCGGAAGCGCCATACTCCAAGCATCTCTTGATCAACCACGTCGATGAATTTGTCGCGGGAGTGCGCGCTTATGCGGGGCGCGAGCAGTTGCACTATGACTTGCTGCACGCGCACTATTGGTTGAGCGGAGTTGCCGCGCGGCAATTACAGCCCGCGTGGTCGGACGCGCCTATCGTGCAAATGTTTCACACGCTCGGCGCGATGAAGAACCGCGTCGCTATCGGCTCGAACGATCGCGAGAACGATCAGCGCCTCGCCGCCGAAGCAGAGTTGATGCGAACGGTCACGCGGGTGATCGCCTCAACGCCGGTCGACAAGCAGCAGATGATCGATTTGTACGGCGCGCCCGCAGAACGCATCACAGTGATTCCTCCGGGAGTGGACACGAAACTTTTTCATCCCCTGCCGAACGGACACGCGCGTGAGTGGATCGGAGCGTTCGATGAAAAGACGGTGCTGTTCGTCGGGCGGATCGATCCAGTCAAAGGCATTGACACCTGGTTTCGCGCGATGCGTTTGGTCATCGAGGCAGAGCCGTCGTTGCGCACGCGGATGTGTGTGTGTCTCATCGGCGGCGACATTGACGACGACACCGACCCCGAGTCCGAGATCGCGCGCCTCGACAAGTTGAAGGATGAATTGAACCTGGGCGATGTGGTCAGCTTTCTCGGCAGCCGCGCGCAGACGAGCTTGCCGTTCTATTACTCCGCGGCGGATGTGGTGGTGATGCCCTCGCGTTACGAATCATTCGGACTTGCGGCGCTCGAAGCGATGGCGTGCGGCACGCCGGTGGTCGCGTCGGATGTCGGAGGACTTTCTTATATTGTGCGCGACGGAGAGACCGGTTATCTGGTGCCGGAGGGCGACGAGCGCGCGTTCGCCGAATGTATTCTCAACATCTTGCGCCATCGCGAATTGCGGGACCGACTGGGCAGGCGCGGCGTCGAGGTCGCACAAGAATATGCCTGGCACACGATTGCGGAAAAAATTGTTGGGCTGTACGAAGAGGTGCTGGAGGAAGCTTGACGCGCAGGTAGATTACTTGAGCTTTGC
>JBBSHK010000744.1:0-1612 GCA_038253185.1 Anaerolineae bacterium
CCGGATCGACCGCGTTTTTCGCGGTGTGGATATTCAAACTCGGCTCGTTCTGTTGGCGGTCTTTGCCCGCAGGCGTCCACAAACCGGTCTTGGCATTAAAGCGCGAGGCAAAAACCTGATCCTGCTGGTCGAAGGTGGGCGAGGGTTCATACCACGCGACCCACGGCACCGCGCGATCCGCTCCGGTGAAATCAATGCTCGGATGTTCCGCCACCGCGCTTTGATGGATATTCAAACTCGCGCCGACGGGCTCGAACTTATTCCCGTTCTGTCGGTTCACAAAAATCTGCTGCGTCTTGTCTTGCTTTTCCGCCCACGTCACCCATGCGACACCGGGCTTGGTCGCATCCAGTGAACCGACCGCGATTTCTTGGTCCGTCGCCGCGGCATTCTTGTCGTGATTCAGCGACTCACCAATCTGCACGAAGGTGCCGCCCGTGCTTGGCGCGGAAGTGGGTGCAGTCGTCGCGCCGGGTACCGCTTGAGGCTCGCCGTAGATAAAGTCATCCATTACCGCGACGTCCACATCACCGCCATCGTCGGGACCGAGCGCGGTTGTGCCGTACGCGATGCGTACCTTGTGCACGAGCGGACTGGGGAATACGACGCCGAGGAAAGACAAGCCGTTCTTAGAGATAGGCACCTCGAACTTGCCCAGCGAGCTGCCCGCCGTGTCAAAGTACTCGAATGCCGTGTGCTTCTGATCCACATCCGTGTACACCGCGCCAAAGCCGCGCACGACAGCCGGCGTCTTCGTCCCTGGCACAAAAAATTCGAGGTCAACGATGTTGCTGCCGATGGGCGAGAACAAGCGCTCAGGGCTAAATGTCTTGAAGATATTGGGATACTGTGGATTGATATTACCAAAGCGCGTCGGCGTTTTGGTTGGGTTGCCGGATTTCGCACTGACCTGCACGCCGCTGCCAGGGGTCGTGAGCACCGCGCCGCGCGCACGCGGCGCGGCGTTCGCATTGAAAAAATCCGACGGCAAGTTGTTGGGCGCAGCCAATTCGTCCGGCACGGTATCCCAGTTAATCTCGCGCCGCCCGGATGACTGTGTGCCCGGTGTGCCGTCGTTTTCGGGGTCGCCAAGTAGCTTGCGATATTCGTCCACCTTTGCGCGAATATCATCGGCACTCGCGCCTGCGCCGGAAACGACGACGGCGCCATTCGGTGCACTCACTTGCGTCGCTTGCGGCGCGATCGTTGGCGGCGCGGAGGTCGCAGCTTTAGTCGCGGGCGCGGCTTGGGTCGGCGCGAGAGTCGCGGCGGGCACAGAAGTTGCCGCCTGCGGTGTTGTACCCGCGCAGGCGACGACAATCAGTACGACAAACAAAACCATTAGAAACTCTTGCAGAAGAGCGATCACAAGTCCTCCTTGTCTACAACTGCTGCCCTACAGGTGTTGCTGAATGATCCACTCCGGTTCACGGATTGATGGGCTCGGTGCTTGCATCGATCGATTTCAAAAATATCACGAGCGCGGCACGGTCGTCGGCATTGTCCAGCACCGACTTGCCACCGGCGTCGCGATGCGTTTTGTTGTCGAGCACGCAGTCGAGGCTCGCGCACGCGCCATTGTGCAAGTACGGCGGGAACGCATAGATGCTCA
>JBBSHK010000745.1:0-1610 GCA_038253185.1 Anaerolineae bacterium
CCGCCGCGACGGGCGCGGCAACAACCGCTGCCACTGCTACGGTTCCCGCCAACGCGCCTGCCTCTACTCCCGCGCCACCGGCAAGCGCGCTGTCCACCTTCGGACCGAATGATCCGACCGCGCTCATCATCTTGGCAATCGTGCTCGCGGTCGCGCTCGGTGGCTCCATCATCTACTCGTGGCGCGGGCGATCTTGATTACAGTCGTGGGCGCAAGCGCACGTGAACCAAATTCTCGCGCGCATCCGATTACAAATCGGCGCTTTTCGTTTGACACTCCCTGCGAAAAAATATACAATCCTGCAGCGCAGCTCGCTGTCAGCGCTTGGTGGAACAGGGACAATTCATCTTGATCAATCCCTCGTTTAAGAAAGTTGCCGCCGTCCTGTTGAAAAAATTTCCCGGTGTTGCAACCTTGCGCGCCAAAAAACAATCGCCGCAATTGAAAATTCTGGTCGCGTTGTCGAGCGTCGCTGATGACGTGGGTCTCTGACGCGTGGCAAAAAACATACCGGGCGCGCGCGTTCAGGCGAAAGAAAAGAGTGAGCACGGACTTGTCATTGTTTATACGGGAGATGGTAAAGGCAAGACGACCGCCGCGCTCGGTATGGCATTTCGCGCGGTCGGGCGCGGCTGGCGCGTGTTGATGATCCAGTTTGGTAAAGGTTCGTGGCATTACGGTGAGTTAGACTCGGTCAAGCGGCTCGCACCCGATTTTGAAATCGTTCCGATGGGTCGCGGCTTTTACAAAATTCTCGACGACCACTATACCGAGGAACAACATCGCGACGCCGCGGAGCAAGCGCTCGCCTTCGCGCAAGCCCAAATGCTCTCCGGAAAATATGACCTTTTGATTCTGGACGAAATCAACGGAATGGTAGGCGCGCAGTTGTTGACGCTCGAGCAAATTATGAGATTGCTGGACGAGCGACCGGAAGACTTGACGGTCGTCCTCACCGGGCGAAATGCCGCAGCAGAGTTGATCGAGCGCGCCGATCTCGTCACCGAAATGCGCGAGATCAAGCATCCTTATCAAAAAGGTATTCTCGCGCAAAAGGGAATTGATTATTAATGGGCGTTGGTGGTTCGTTCTATCTAGCGGCGAGCATTCGCGCCACCACTCCGTTGCATAGAATCTTTCGCCCTACGAACACATTATGACTCTACATCCGTTAGAAGTTGGCGCGCTCGCGCCGGAATTTAACCTGCGCGGCGTCATCACCAAGCCCGAAATAAAACGGCTCGACATCAGGTTGAGCGATTGGCGCGGCAAGCAAAATGTCGTGCTGGCGTTTCACCCCTTCGCCTTCACCGCAACCTGAGACCGCCAGATTCCTTCCCTCGAAGCGATTTTGCCGGAAGTGGAAGGACTGAATAGCCAGGTGCTGGCTATCTCGTGCGATCCGATTGCCTCCAAGCAGGCGTGGGGCAAAGCGCTCGGCGGAATTTCGTATCCGCTCGTCTCAGATTTTTGGCCCCACGGCGCGATGTGTACAAGCTACGGCGTGTTCGTGGAAGAATATGGAAGACCTGAACGCGCGACCTTTGTCGTCGACAAGGCGGGAATCGTCCGTTGGGCAAAAGTCTACGAGCCGGGCGTACTGCCGGACA
>JBBSHK010000746.1:0-1608 GCA_038253185.1 Anaerolineae bacterium
AAGTGGGCGCGCCTCGAGCCGCTCGCGGAAAAACATACCAGCGATTTATACCTCGCCGCGCAGGATGAAGAAATCTGGCGCTATATGCCGGTACATATGCCCGCCACTATGGACGCGATGCGCGCGTGGGTGAGTGACGCGCTTCAGACGCAAGCGCGCGGCGAGATGATTCCGTTCGCGATTGTCGAGCGCGCGAGCGGCAAAGCGATCGGCAGCACGCGCTACCTCGACATTTCGCCGAAGGACCGCCACATCGAGATTGGATGGACGTGGCTCGGGCGCGCGTACTGGCGCACACCGATCAACACCGAGTGCAAATATCTTTTGCTAAAGCACGCCTTCGAGGAATTAAAGTGCATACGCGTGCAACTCAAAACCGATTTGCGGAATGAACGCTCGCAGCGCGCGATCGAACGCATCGGCGGCGTGCGTGAAGGCGTCTTGCGGAAAGCGGTGATTATTAAAGATGATTATCAACGCTGGTCGGTGTACTATAGCATTCTCGATGACGAGTGGGTGGCGGTCAAAGCGAGACTCGAAGCGAGACTCGAAGCGCGGGTGAGTGAAGACGCGCGCGAGTCGGTCTCGCCGCGAACGCGCGTGTGAAGATTCGGCGTATAATCCAAGGGCACGAAAATAAAGCGAGGCTAAATTGGCTGAACCATTATCTTTGATGGCGGTGTTTGCGCATCCCGACGATGAACAGGGCGTGAGCGGCTCTTTATTAAAGTACGGACGAATGGGCGCGAACACGACCTTGATTTGCGCGACGCGCGGCGAAGCGGGAGAGATCGCGCCCGGGGTGGACGCGACGCCGGAAAATTTGGGACAGGTGCGTGAGCAGGAGATGCGTCGCGCCGCGCAGGTGGCGGAGATCAAGCACTTGTATTTTCTCGATTACCGCGATTCGGGTATGGCGGGCACGGCGGAAAACGAGCACCAGCAATGTCTCAATCAAGCAAGTCTCTTTGACGTCGCGGCGCAAGTCACGCGCATTGTTCGTCAAGAAAAGCCGCAGGTGCTGTTGACCTTTGACGCGTACGGCGGTTACGGACATCCCGATCATATTCAGATGCACAAAGTCGCGCTGCTGGCATTTTTTGTCGCGGGCGATCCGCGCGCCTATCCCGAACAATTGCGCGCAGGACTCGTACCGTGGGCGCCCAAGAAATTATATTTCGGCGCGTTCACGAAATCGCGTTTCGCGCGCTGGTATGAATTCATGCAAGAGCAAGGGCAAGAGATGACCGAGATCGCGCGTGAATTCCAAAAGCGCGCGCTGCCCGACGAAGCGGTTACGGCGCGCATCGACGTGAGCGAATTCGTCGATCTGAAAATGCAGTCGCTCAAGTGCCACGCCTCGCAACTTGGACCCAATACTTTTTTTGCGCGCATCCCGGAAGAATTTCGACGCGAATCGAACAAGACCGAGACTTTCGTGTTGGCAGAGTCGCGTCTGCCGCGCCCCGATGGCGTCGAGACGGATCTGTTCGCGGGCATCGCGGATGTTGCCCCAGCGGAGATCGCTGACGAATCTGAAGAATTGGGTACATGATTTACGAAGTGGGTAGCGGCACGGGAGTATATTGTATCGAGGGCAACGGCGCG
>JBBSHK010000747.1:0-1607 GCA_038253185.1 Anaerolineae bacterium
ACGGGCACGAGCGTGATCGCGGAAGCTTGCAAGATCACCGGCACATAGCCCCACCCACAGCGGATGGCAGAAGAAATTTTTGAGTTCAGGTGGGTGGTGCCGCCTTCGACACTGGGGCGGGCGGTGGAGCAGTATGGCGCGCGTGTGTTTGTGGCGATCAAGGCGGTGGCGGATTTCACCGCGCAGAGATTGCAAGGGGATGCCCGGAACGACGCCCCCTGGCAGGACCGCACCGGCAATGCGCGCAGTGGACTGTTTGGCGTTGCGGAGCAGGTGGCGCAAGAGATCGTCGAAATTTACTTGGCGCATACCATGAAGTATGGATTGTTCTTGGAGCTGGCGCACGGCGGGCGCTACGCGGTCATTATAAAAACGATGGAACGCGATTTCCCCGAGCTGACGCGAATGCTGGATGAGATTTTTGCGGGGTAGGCGGGGTTAACCCGATTTGTAACCAATGGGATTACTGGACCGGATTGCCCAAGTCTTTTCTCGCACGCCAACGCCACCCACGAGCAGCGACGAGATGCGCGCCGCGCCGTTGCCGAGGGCGACCGCGAGCAGCGACTATGACGAGTTGGTGGGACTGTTTCGCGCGGAGAGTGACCGCGCGTCGGTGGTGAATGCTTGCCGCGAGATGTACCGGATGGATACGCGCGCCAAGCGCATGATCCACACGCTTGCCCGCGACATGTCGAAGGGCGGCTTTATCATCAGCGTGAAGAATAATCCGCGCGCCGAACAGGAAGCCAATGCGTTGATCGACCGGCTGAAACTCTCCTCGCGCCTCGACGATTGGTCCCGTCTGACGATTCGCGACGGCGATACCTTTCTCGAATTGGGGGTGGATGCGGCTTTGAATATCGCGAAAGTGACCAGAAAGCCGACGCTGCACATGCACCGCTATTCGAACGCGGCGGACGATTTCGACGATCCCACGCGCGCCTTTTGGTATTCGAAAGAAGTGTATGCGGGAGTCCGCCCTGGCGAGGACTCGTTGTGGTTTGCCGAATGGCAGGTCATACACGCGCGCTGGGAGCACGACGAGGGCAGCAAGTATGGCACGCCGCTCTTTGCCGCGGGCAGCAGCTCGTGGAAGATGGTGCGGGAAGGTGAAATCGATATCGCGGTGCGGCGCAAGACCCGCTCTGGCATGAAGTACAGCCACGTGCTCGAAGGAGCGTCCGAGCCGGAATTGGAGCGCTATAAGGAATTGAACAAGGAGGCGCTCGACAATCCGCTCGCGGCGGTGACGGACTTTTTTTCGAACAGAGCCGGCGCGCTCACCGCGATCCAGGGCGACGCGCATTTGTCGGAGATCGGCGATGTGGCGCATCACATTGCAACGTGGTTGATCGCGGGAATTGTGCCCAAGGAATTGATCGGCTATGGCGAGAATCTGAATCGCGATGTGCTGGAACAAAAGAAGGACGAGTACGATCAGGAATTGGAGGCAACCACGCAGTGGCTCGAAGATGCGATGGTCAAACCGCTGCTCGACCGCCAGTGGCTGCTCAAGTCAATTCTGCCGGAGAGTTTGGATTACGAGATCAAGTGGCGGTCGAAGCAGGCGCTGACGGCGAGAGTGATTCGGGACGCGGCAGACG
>JBBSHK010000748.1:0-1605 GCA_038253185.1 Anaerolineae bacterium
CACTTTGGAGTACCGCTCCGGCAACAGTCCCGACCTGAGCGCGCTTGATTGGATGCCAGCAGAGCCGTCCGCGCAAGGCACACAGGTGACGAATCTCATCGCGGTCACAGGCACCGCGCGCTATGTCCAATACCGCGTTCACTTTAGTTCATCCGTTGACAATCAGACCCCGATCTTGAATGAAGTGCGCGTCGTATACGATGTGCCGCCGACGCCCACGCCGACGAACACCGCGACTGCGACCGCCACGCTGACGAGCACTCCTACTCAGACCGCCGTCGCGTCCGCGACACCGACCAGTACTCTCGTTCCGACGAACACTCCGACCGGCATCGCGACCGCCACTGCGACCAATACCTCGAGCGCGTCGGGGACACTGACTCTGATAGCATCTGCAACCGCAACAGCAACGAACACTGCTACGACCGTCGCAAACACCGCGACACCGACGAACACCGCGAGCGCCACTCCAACCAATTCGATAAGCAATACTGCCACCGCGACGGCAACCAACACCTCGACCAGCACCCTCGCGTTCACTCCAACCTTCACGCCGACTGCAACAGTAGGTCCTCAAAACGTCGAAGACAACAATGTCGCAGTAAGGTACGATGGATGGGGCGGGGTGACTGATGCGAGCGCGAGTGGCGGAAGTTACCGCAAGAGCAAGACGGCTAACGACAAATTCACATTCAAATTCAGTGGCAATTCCATCAAGTGGATTACGCAAACAGGACCGGACGAAGGACAGGCGCAGGTTACTATTGACGGGATAAGCAAGGGCACCTTCGATTTGTATAGCGCGACCGTACAGCCGCTGGTGCTGCAATCGTTCAGCGGCTTGTCCACACTTTCGCACACTCTGGTCGTCAAAGTGCTCGGCACGAAAAATTCAAGCTCGACCGATATGAATGTGGTGGTGGACGCATTTACCGTCGGCACGACGACGACGCAAGACAACGCCAACGGCGCGAAATACAATACGTGGACTGGCGCGGCGAGTACCAGCGCGAACGGCGGATCGTATCGTTACAGCGCGACCGCGAACGCCAGCGCGAGCTGGACCTTCACCGGAACAACGGTGAACTGGATCACCGCGACGGGTACTTCTTTCGGCAAGGCGCAGGTGTCCATCGATGGTGTGAGTAAGGGAACGTTCGATCTGTACACCTCCACCAACAAATGGAAAGTCGTCAAGACTTTTCCTGCGCTGAGCGCCGGCACACATACGATCACGATCAAAGTACTTGGAACAAAAAGGTCCGCATCGACCGGAACTAAAGTCATCATCGATGGATTCAATTCCTCGCCTTGAGCAAGTAACGAGTCAGCGTCCATCAAACGCGTCGCCACTCCCAACGCAAAAGGAGTTGCGACGTTTTTGATTATTTTCAATTCATGAAACTCGCGCGGCTTTTGCCTGCATCGGCGCGAGAAAAATTCATCGCCGAATTTTCTCATCTGTCCCGCTCGTTGCGCGGCTCACTCAAATG
This sequence comes from Anaerolineae bacterium, assembly GCA_038253185.1. Taxonomy (GTDB): domain Bacteria; phylum Chloroflexota; class Anaerolineae; order UBA4142; family SHND01; genus JBBSHK01. The sequence continues at coordinate 1,494 of JBBSHK010000748.1, forward strand.
TATTGCTTCCTGATTCGCGTCTAGCTCACGCGCACACGCGAGTAGGAATGATGAATTTATGCGCTGATTATGACCTTTGACCTGTTGCCATCGAGTTTAGATAAAGTTACAA
>JBBSHK010000749.1:0-1595 GCA_038253185.1 Anaerolineae bacterium
AAGTCGAAGCATTCGAGAATGAATTCGCGCAGTACATCGGCGTCAAGCATGGCATCGGTGTTGGCTCGGGCACCGAGGCGCTGCATCTCGCGCTGCTCGCGCTCGGCGTCGGCGCGGGCGATGAAGTCATCACCGTACCAAATACCGCTGTCGCGACCATTTCCGCGATTGAACTTGCGGGCGCGACGCCGGTGCTCGTTGACGTGCGCGCGGATTCGATGACGATGGATGCCGCGCAAATTGAAAGCGCCATCACGCCGCGTACCCGCGCGATTATTCCCGTGCATCTCTTTGGACAAGCGGCTGGCCTCGATCCGATTCTCGCGATTGCGCGTCAACACCACCTCGCCGTGCTCGAAGATTGCGCGCAGGCGCATGGCGCGACCTATCGCGGCAAGGCCGTCGGCACGTTTGGCGACATCGCCGCGTTCAGTTTTTATCCGACGAAAAATCTCGGCGCGTATGGCGACGGCGGCGCGATCGTCACCAACGACGCGCAGCTTGCGGAAAAAGTGAAACTCGCGCGGCAGTACGGCTGGCGCGAGCGCTACTTGAGTGAGACCACCGGAATGAACTCGCGGCTCGACGAATTGCAGGCGGCGATTCTGCGCGTAAAGCTAAAACACTTGGATGAATGGAATCGCGCGCGCCGCGAACGCGCGGGGATGTACACTGAGCTGATTCCCAATGGTCGCGTGCGCGCGCCGATTGAAATGCCCTATGGCGAGCACGTTTATCATCTCTATGTCGTGCAGAGCGAAGCGCGCGACGAGCTCGCGGAATTTTTGAAGGCGCGCGGGATCGCCACCGCGATTCATTACCCGACGCCCGTTCATCAGCAGCCCGCGTACCCGCATCTGGCGCGCGAGGGCGCGTTAGATGTTTCGGAAAAACTCGCGCGCGAAATTTTGTCGCTGCCGCTTTACCCCGAACTCCCACTCAGCGATGTGCAAACCGTGGCGGAGGCAATGCGAGCTTTCGAGCAAGAGTGAACGATTTATTTTCCCCGACCGCGCGGGCAGCCACCACAGTCACCTCTATCATCGCGCTCTCCCGACCGATTTTTGCTCTCGCCCTCGCTTCTCTAATTCTGCTCGCGCTCGCGTATCAATTCGCCGCGCCGATGACGATAGATGTCGGCAGCGGAAATGATACCGCGCTGATTCAGGGCTTTTCCTTTCGCGAGAATTTTGCCAATGGCGATCCTTCGACTTCGCTCAGGACAGGTTTTCGCTGGAGCGGCGCGCGCAGTGAAATCCGTTTTTGGGGAATTGGCGACCAAGACGGCACGTTGAAATTGCGACTCGCCGCGCCGCGACCGAATGGCAGCGCACGAGTTCAAGTTTTCGCGAATGGGAAACTGACTGCCGAGGTTCAGCCAAGCGCGGATTTTCAAGAATTCGTTTTTCCGATTGATCGCGCGACTATCGGCGCGGGCGGCGATTTGATCGTCACGCTCGCGAGCGATACATTTTCGCAAGCGCCCGATCCGCGCGAGCTGGGGGTACAGGTTGACCGAGCGCGGTTTGAAGCGCGCGGCGCGCCGATCCTCCCCTCGCCCCGCGCGCTGTATCTCGTCGCGCTGGCGCTGTTGG
>JBBSHK010000750.1:0-1589 GCA_038253185.1 Anaerolineae bacterium
AGCTTGAAATAGCAACTAGCACCATTCGTTAGCACTGAATCAATTGTAACAAAATGTTTTTAAGGTCAATCTCGTTGATTCGCCCGTGACCCTATGCTATAATCGAATCAGCCCTCTATGACCACCCTACTCCTTCAGCATGCGCGAGTGCTCGTTACGATGGACTCACAGCGCCGCGAGATTGAGGATGGGGCGCTCTTTGTCCGCGATAACATCATCGAGCGGGTTGGCACGACCGCTGAACTTTCTCCATCCGCAGACCGTATTCTCAACGCGCGCGATCTGGTGGTCTTGCCCGGACTTGTCAATACACACCATCATCTATATCAAACGTTGACGCGGGCTGTTCCTGCCGCGCAGAACGCGGTGCTTTTCGATTGGCTCAAAACATTGTATCCGATCTGGGCAAAGCTGACGCCCGACGCCGTTTACACCAGCGCGCTCGTCGGTCTCGCCGAATTAATGCTCACGGGCTGCACGACCTCCGCCGATCATCTCTATCTCGTGCCGAATGGCTCATCGCACGACGACGAAATTCGCGCGGCGCGCGAAATCGGCATGCGCTTTCATCCGACGCGCGGTTCGATGTCGCTTGGTGAATCAAAAGGTGGTCTGCCGCCCGATCGCATCACGCAGGACGACGAAACTATTCTCCGCGATACGCGCCGCGTGATCGAAAGCTTTCACGATCCCGCGCCGTACTCGATGTGTCGCGTGGGCGTTGCACCCTGCTCGCCGTTTTCCGTCACGTCAGAGTTGATGCTCGAGTCGGCGCGACTCGCGCGCTCGTATCAAGTGAACTTGCACACGCATCTCGCCGAAACACGGGACGAAGAAAAATTTTGTCTGGAGAAATTTGGCAAGCGTCCAGTCGAGTACGCCGAGAGTTTGGAATGGCTCGGCAGAGACGTTTGGTTCGCGCACAGCGTGTGGGTGAATGACGCGGAGATTTTGAAATACGCGGAAACGGGCACGGGCGTCGCGCATTGTGCGACCTCGAATATGCTGCTCGGCTCCGGCATCGCGCCGATTCGCAAGATGATGGATGCGCGTGTCAAGGTCGGCTTGGGCGTGGACGGCAGCGCGTCGAATGATTCGTCTCATATGCTGCACGAGCCGCGTCAGGCGATGCTGCTCCAACGCGTCGGCAGTAATCCGAAAGCAATGTCGGCGCGCGAAGCGTTGGAGCTCGCGACCCGCGGCGGCGCGCAAGTGCTCGGGCGCGACGACATCGGCTCGCTGGAACCGGGCAAAGCCGCGGACTTTATCGGCATCAATCTGAATCGTTTGAATTACGCGGGTTCGCATGATCCAGTCGCCGCCGTTCTATTCTGCGACACACCGCGTGTGGACTTGTCCGTGATCAATGGACAGGTAGTTGTGCAGGATGGAAATTTGTTGAAAATTGATCTGTCTCCGGTGGTTGAACGGCATAATAAGATTGCGCGTGCGATGGCGGGATAAAAGCCAAGTCGTACTTCGCAAGTTAGGATGAACAGCGGAATGGCACGCCCGCAAGTTTCAGTTTAACATACCCAATGTGCAACTCTTTTTGTCATTTCGAACAAAGTGAGAAATCTCGATGCGCC
>JBBSHK010000751.1:0-1589 GCA_038253185.1 Anaerolineae bacterium
CACAGTCGCGTCTTGCGTCATCACCAGCGGTGTTGTGTCTGCCGCACGAATCAATCCGAATTATCAAAAGAGCCCACCTACCTTAAATCGATGGACCCGGCATCACCTTTACCATCACTGCGCGCGAGCCGCTCACCCGTTGGCGGATAGTACATACCGATTTCGATTTTCGCGCCATCCGCTCTCGCCGGAAGTTGATACGGATCGCGCACGATCTGTCCCGTTCGCCACGCGCTCGTCGGGTAGATTCCGTCGAGCGGCTCACGATCAGTTTGTGCCAAAATTTTTCCCGCGCCATCGAGCAGATGCGCAAAAATTTTGTAATCCGCTTTCGGCACTCCGCGCATTTCCCAGTACACCACCAATTTCCAATGATCGCCCTCTTTCGACAAGTCATATGCGCGGGCGATAAACTGCGCGCCGAATTCCGCGTTCAGCCAGCGCGCGCTCGCGGGAATCGTGACCGGTCGAATTTGAAAAAAAAGCGTTCTCCCGTACGCCTCAATCTCGCCGTTCTCGGCAGAATACATTCCGGTCCTCAAATAGTTCGCGCCCTGCGGCGGCGGGTGAAACGAATCGGCGATTTCGCGTCCGCGCTCCCACTCGCTGGTGCGATAACCATAGAGCGCTTCGCAGCACGCGGCGCGGTCTTCTTGCCCAAGCGCTATTCCGTCGACGTCGAAATAGTGAACAAAGGTCGCGAGATCGCGCGTGAGCGGTTGCCGCACTTGCCAGTACAGCACAAGTGCACTGTCGTCGCGGTGCATTGCCGTGAGCTGCACACGGTCATCAATTTTCCCCTCAACGATTTCTGCCTGAATCGGAACGCGCGTGATTTGCGCGAGATCGGCGGGTCCCGGCTGCACGCCATAACCCGCAAGGGCGCGCGTCCATTTCACCTCACGTTCGGTGTACACCGCCCGTCCCGCGTCCACGTTTTGCAGCGCCCACAGATATTCCTCGCGCGAGCTCAATTTAATCAAGCGCGCTTCCAGGTCAAGGCGAAGGCGCTCGGTCGCCTGCAAAAAACGAATCGCCGTCGCGGTCTCCCAATCAATTTCGAGCAGCGCGCCGGAGCGCAAGTTCGACGTGAGCAGAGTTCGCGCCCGCGTTTCAGCCGTGCCTGCTTCCTCGTTCACTTGCGCGCGCACCTGATCGTATCTCGTCACCGAAACGAGCGCGAGCAGCAACAGCAAAACCGGCGCGGCAATCGCGGCAACGCGCGACTCTCCGCGCGGAAAATGCGCGCTGGTCCATTCGATCACGAATCCCGCGCCCACCGCGGTCCACAACGCGATCACCACAAAACTGGGCGTGAGAAATACTTGCACGTCAGGCACAGAATAGACCAGCGCGAACGCGGCGTCCATTACATAAACCAATGCAAGCGCAAGCGCGAGATTGCGCTTACGCCGGAACAGCGTGACCGCGCCGAGGAGCGCGAGCGCGAGACCCGCGTGAAAATTCTCGAACGGGATTTGTGCCAGCACTTCAAGTAGATGAAATTCGCGCAGCAGCGAGTTGGAGAATTCTTGTCCGAGCATAATGTCATAAATGGCGTAATGTAGCGTCGCGCCCGCGGCGAGCAA
>JBBSHK010000752.1:0-1580 GCA_038253185.1 Anaerolineae bacterium
CGGTCACTTTGCGCAGCGGGGTTGGTACAAATAAAGTAGCAGCCATATTCTTCCTTACACGAGTTAATTCGAAACCGAAACAGTTACGAATTAAAAGTATACTCGGAACGTTCGACCCTGTCAATAAAAATTGTGTTAAAGATAAAGGCAAAACAAAAGGAGGCGGAATATTCCGCCTCCTTCTCCAAATTACTGGATTGAGCTTATGCCGTCGCCGTGGTCTTGACCGGGCGGCGACGGCGCCAAAAGCGGCGCACGATCCAGAACAACACAGCCAGTGGCAGCAAGATGATGAGCAGGGTCGGTAGCACAAGCAACACGAGGCGAATGCCCACATCGGCGAGTGTTTGCAAGACTTGCACCAGCGCCGCAAGCGAGGAGCGCACGGTACGACCGGGGTCCCAGGTGACGCCCTGCGCGGTCGCAAGCGCTTCTTCGTGCGGAACAAATTCGATCGTGTAGGTCGCGAGGGCGCTGGTCGATTCGAGGAACTTTTGTCGCCCCTTGATCTGTTCGATCTGCCCGCGGATTTGGGTGAGCTGGTTATAGATGGCGAGAATATCTTCTGCCTTGCCGGTCCGCTCGCGCACGGTATCGAGCAGCTTGGTCAATTCGGATTCGGCAGCTTCCAAATTTTTGCGCCGCGCGTCGAGGTCGGTGTATTCTTCGGTGACATCGTTCGATTTGCTGTCCTCGCGCAAGACCTTGATGCCGATTGCTTTGATTTGCGCGAGCGCGCTATCGAGCGCTGCCGCGGGCACGCGGATGCTAATATTGCCGCGCTTTATATTTTTGCTGTCGCTCACGAGCGACCGCGAGGCAATATAGCCGTTGCTGGCTTTCAAGATGTCGTTGATCTTGGCAACACTTTCGTCGGTGTCTTTGACTTCGAGCGAAAGCGAGCCGGTGTAAACGATCAAGCGGTCTGCGGCGGAGGGCAGCGACAGCGCTGACTTGGACGAATCGGCGACTCCGCCTCCGGGTGTGACCACGCCGCCAGTGGTCTCGTTCCCAACACTGGGCGGTGGAACAGGACCCGATTCGGGCTGGATCGCGCGGCTGACGATCGGCGCACCGCCGCCGCATGCGGCGAAAAGCACGGCGGCTACGAACACGAGCAAGAATGAAATGAGATGTTTCATGATGGACTCCTTGTTTTCGATGTGATGGTTCCAACGCATCTCGAAAATCCGACTTGGCTCGCGAGAACGAGACAAAATCACAAAGCGCAGCGCAATTTTCCGTCGAGAAATTTTATTTTTGAGACGCGTTGTGTCAAAGAGACGAGGTAATCGGCGAAAGAGTTCCCTGGTTTTATTCTCTCTTCCCACTCACATTCCATAGTTCAGCCGCTCGATCAGTCGTCGCGGTAATCGCGCTTTCACCATAGCCGCCTGCGTCGCCGCGATATCATAGTGCACGCGGTAATGCGTGAGTGCGCGCGCCTCGAGTTCGAGCAGCGCGTACGCCGCGCGGGGGTCACCGTCGCGCGGCTGCCCCACGCTGCCCGGGTTCAGCAATAATTTCGGCTCGAGGCTTAGCCGTCGGTTCTCGCGCAGTGGCGCCGGGTACAATGCCAA
>JBBSHK010000753.1:0-1579 GCA_038253185.1 Anaerolineae bacterium
CAAATCTTCTCATAGAGAAACAAGAGCGACTGCAGGTCGCGCTTGTTTTTTATCTCAAACGGGTGCGGGCCGCGTACCCTCCACCAGTCCCTCGCGAATTGCCTCAAACAAATTGACTTGCACGCACCGCATCGCGTTTTGAATCCCGCCGACGACGGCACTCGCGCGTGAGCGTCCGTGTCCGATCAGGCACAAGCCGTCCACTCCGAGCACCGGGATCGCGCCGGTGCGCGTGTAATCCATCCTGCGCGCGAATTCTTGCACCACTGGCGCGGTCGATTCGCCCAGACCGATTTCGTTCAGCCGAGATGAGATACGAGTGAGCAATTGTTCACTCAGGGCTTCGGTGAGCTTGAGCGCGATATTGCCCCACAACCCATCGGTCACAATGACGTTCGCGCTGCCGTTCGGCAAATCATAGCCCTCGACGTTGCCGATGAAATTCAAGCGGCTCTGTTTCAATAAAGCAAAGGCGGCGCGCGTGACCTCGTTACCTTTGTTGTCCTCGCGACCGTTCGTCATCAGCGCGACGGTGGGATTCGCGATGTTGAGAATTTTTTCCGCGTAGATGCTGCCCATCAACGCGAATTGCGCGAGGTATTCGGGCTTGCAGTCCACAATCGCGCCGACGTCGACAAAAAATGTTTGCGGCTGCAAGTCGAAGTACGGCACGCCGACGCAGGGTCGCAATATTCCTTCGATTCGCCCGAAAGTCATCAGCGAGGCAATGACGCCCGCGCCGGTGTGTCCCATCGTCAGACAAGCTTCCGCTGAACCCGACTGCACGAGATCGCACATGACACGAATCGACGCACCGCGCCGTTCTTTGACCAGCGAAGGTTGCTCGTGAAACGCAATTGTTTCCGGCGCGTCTACGATTTCAAATTCCGCGCGCCCTGTCGAATCATCGCGGGCGATTTCTGCCAGCTCACTCTGAATGACTTGGCGCTTGCCGACGAGGATTAATTCGACTGGAAGATCACCCGCGGCTTGCATCGCCCCGCGCAAAATTTCGCGCGGCGCGTAATCACCGCCCATCACGTCCAGCGCAATTTTCATTTACTCACCTGTTCGAGAAGCTTTGCTCAATTCGCGCGCGTAGGGGCGAACGGCCGGTCGCCCCTACTCATCTGGCAATGGAGCCCTGGCATTTTTTGTTCGAGTCTGGTCGGATGCGCCGAATAATAGATAATTTCGGCGCGCTTGAGTGAGACTCAGTTCTCTATTTGGTCCACCTCTAAGCGAGTCAGCATCGGCATCGTCTTGCCCATCGTCCTCCCAAAAACAAACCGGGCATATTTCGAAAGTACCTCTTTCGGTTAAGGTTCTGTAATGACAACAAGGGCATCTATAGCGCTCACCCTCCCGGCGCGCAGAGAGAATTGATTCATTCTCAAGTTTGCTCATATAGCCGTCAAACCATTCTCGGCGTTTTTCGGAATCATCCCGTGTATCTGACATTTTCTTTTCCCTTCGTGTTATTAATAAACGATTTTTATTCCGCGTACGCCGCGAGACCGAGTAGTCCCGGTCCAAAATGGACGGCGAGGGCGGGACCAAAATCGGTGACGACAATATC
>JBBSHK010000754.1:0-1577 GCA_038253185.1 Anaerolineae bacterium
GAGCAGGAATATGTAACCGCCGCGCGAGCGATTGGCGTGAAAAACAACGGCATTATGTGGCGTCACATTTTGCCGAACTCGATGGCGCCGATCATCGTGAACGCGACGTTAGGTCTTGCGGCGGCGATCATTACCGAAGCGTATGTTGGGTTCCTCGGGCTGGGAGTACAAGAACCCTCCGCGTCGTGGGGCAATATTTTGAATCAGGCGTTGAGCTTTATTCAACGCGGCATCTGGTGGCTGTGGCTGTTTCCGAGTTTAATGATCATTCTCTCGCTGCTCTGTGTGAATTTCATCGGCGATGGTTTGCGCGATGCGCTCGACCCGCGCGGACTGGTCGAATCGTAGCCGAACGCGAATTTTCCTCTGCGTGGTTGCAGGCGGGCGAGCAGCATTCAATGTCTGCCGCCCGTTTTTTTATAGGTCCTGATCGGAATTCCTCGACAGTCTCATGCAGAAATTTCGTTACGATGATTTGACGTGGCTCGAAGTACGCGACGCCGCGGCGGCGCAAAAAGCAATTCTCATTCCGATTGGCAGCATCGAAGATCACGGACCGCACCTGCCGCTCAATACGGACAATATTATTGTTGAAGCCGTTTGCTTTGAAACCGCGCGGCGCGCGCCCGACCAAATCCTTTCGTTACCGGTTCTGCCCATTGGCTTTGAAGACCACCATATGGATTTCCCCGGCTCGCTCACCGCGTCAATGGAAACGCTGCTCGACTATTTTTCCAGCGCGGCGATCAGTGTCGCGCGTCACGGGTTCACACATATCATGTTAGTAAACGGGCACGGGTCGAATGCGAGTCTGGTCGAGCTTGCCGCGCGCAAAGCGGTGCTGGCGACGGGCGCAATTGTCGGCGCGATGGCGGGTAACGCGGCGGTGGATGATGTGCTCGTGCGCGATCTGATTGCACAACATCGCAAATCGGAACACGGCGGAATTGGACACGCCTGCGAGTACGAGACCTCGATGCTGCTTTATTTGCGACCTGAGCTAGTTCAGATGGATAAGGCGGTGAAAGAAATGAGGGTGCCCGCGCTCAAATATTTCAATTGGGATCATCCAAACCCCGCCGCGTATGCGTGGATGGACTGGTGGTCGCGTTTTTCGCAGAGCGGCGTCGCGGGTGATCCAACCGTCGCCACGCGCGAACTGGGCGAACTGCTTTTCAATGCGACGATTGAACGAATGCTCGAACTCATCCGCGAGTTCAAACAGATTCCGATTCGTCCGCGTATGGATCAACACTGATGGGCATTTCCGATTTAGGACTTCTGAGTTATGATTGGCACAAGCGTTAAATCAGAAATCCTGAATCGGAAATTAAAAACGGAGGCTTCCAATGTTCGTGCCACTTTCCGTGCTCGATTTTCGCGATCGCGCCGAGTTGTACTTTCGCAACAAGATCGGCGTCATTGACGGCGACAAACAATTCACCTACGGCGAATTTGCCGAGCGGACACATCGCCTCGCCAACGCGCTGCGCGGTCTGGGAATTAAAAAGGGCGACCGCGTTTCTTTCATCACCTACAACACGCATCAATTGCTCGAAGCGTACTTTGGTGTGATC
>JBBSHK010000755.1:0-1577 GCA_038253185.1 Anaerolineae bacterium
ACTTTGGAACGAAATTGCTGCGCGCGCAGGGGGGCGATGTGAACGCGCTGATTCCGGCGCGAGCAAAAGATTCGGGTCTCATTCGTCCGCTCGACTGTACGCTCGACATTTCACGGGCGCAAAAAATCCTGCGGACAAAATTGTTAGGCGTGGACGAGGCGCTCGAAAAAAATCTGAACGCGAACTAAATTTTATCCGGTCGATACCGCGTCCAACACTATTGGGATGGTCTCGCCAATGATCTCAACGACTTTATCGATTTGTTCATCCGTAATTACAAATGGCGGCGCAAGGCAGATCGAGTCAAAGAGCACGCGGGTGTACAGCCCGCGCGATAATAACGCTTCGTACATCCGCTGATTCAATTGAGCCTCGGCTGGAAAAAGTTGCTTGGTCTTTTTGTCCGCGACGATCTCCACCGCGGCAATCAACCCCAGCCCGCGCACATCGCCCACGCCCTCCATATTTTTCAAAGGCTGCAATTTCCGCAGCAGGTATGCGCCCTGCTCGGCGGCGCGCTCGACCAGACCTTCTCGCTCGATGACTTCAATGTTCTTTAGCGCGACCGCGCAGCAGGTGGGATGTCCAGAATAAGTGTACGCGTGCATCCAACGCTGCGCTGGCGGCACGCTGTTCATCGCCTCGCGAATTTTGTCAGACACGCCAATCCCGCCGAGCGGCACATAGCCGCTGGTCACACCCTTGGCGAATTGGACGATATCCGGCTCGATGCCGTAATGTTCCAGTCCGAACCATTTGCCCGTCCGCCCAAAGCCGGTGATCACTTCATCCGCGATCAGCAGCACCTCGTACTGGTCGCAGATTGCGCGGATGCGCGGGAAATAATCTTGCGGCGGCACGATCACGCCCCCCGCGCCCTGCACCGGCTCCGCGATAAATCCCGCGACCGTATCGGCGCCTTCACGCAGAATTGCCTCCTCTAACAAATTCGCCGCGGCGACTCCCGGACTCACACTCGGATCGGGATTCGAAAAACGATAAGGATACGGTGATTCGATCTGGCTGAAATTTGGAACGCGCGGCTCGAACATCGCCCAGTACGCCGGCATACCGGTCGCGCTCATTGCCGCAAGCGTCACGCCGTGATAGGCGCGCTGGCGCGAAATAATTTTGACCTTGTCCGGTTTGCCGCGCGCCTTCCAGTAAAAGCGCGCGGTCTTGAACGAACTTTCCGTCGCCTCCGCTCCCCCGCTCGTAAAAAAGAAAGTGTTGATCGAAGGATAAACCAGCGTGCTCAATTTTTCGGCGAGCGCAATCGCGGAGAGATTCGTGCTGCCCGCGTACGCCGACGCGTACTCCAGCGTGGACATTTGGTCGAACGCGGCTTGTGCCAACTCGCGGCGACCGTGCCCGATATTCACATTCCACAGTCCCGCCAGCCCATCAATGAATTCGCGTCCGTCAATATCCTTGATGACTGCGTCGCGTCCCTCGACCCAGATTTTCGCGTCGCGGTGCGCGGTGGGGTGATGGAGCGGATGGAGCAAGTGCGCTTGATCGGAGCGCAGAGATTCGGTGCGAGTCAGCATTCGATTGATTCCTTTCGTGATTATTTA
>JBBSHK010000756.1:0-1576 GCA_038253185.1 Anaerolineae bacterium
AAGGTTATGAAGGTTGAAAGGTTCTACATTTTTTAAATAAAAGTTTTCAATTTCCAACTCTGCAACGCCTCCCAAAACCTCGAATTGAGTACCGGCGCATAACCAGTCGCGCGTGCGCCGCCGAGATGCTGTTATCAAGAATCAGTTTGGGGCTGCGTTGTCAACTCGTTTTGGTTGTCGCGAGATGCGCGACCATATCGCGCAGCATAATGCGCGCGAGGAGGTGCGTCTTCAAATGCTCGCGCAGGCGAAAAGTTGAAACGAGTAACAGTCCGTTTCCGAGAGGCTCTTCCGCGATCAGCGCGACGACGTGATGCAGCCAGCCGACGAACAGGCCCGCGTGCACACTCGAAGCAAAGTCACGCGGACTAAAACCGGTGATGACATGCTCCGGGGTCAGATCCACAAAAGCGAAATCGACCGTGCCGCCGGTGGGAATACTGCCAAACAGATGGTCGTGGCGAATCCAATTCATATTGCTCGCCCAGTCGCCTTCCCAACGATGTCCTTCGCGCTCTACGATTTCCAGATTGCCCAAGTACGTCTGTCGCGAGTCGGTTGATTCGGCGAGCCACAATACACGTCCGCCATTCTGAACGTACATTCGCAAATCATCGGTCATCTCTTCGACAATCGCAAGTTCCGCCTCGGCGAGTTGCTCGACCACATCGTAACCGAGCGCGCGCAAGTCGTCCGCCAATTCGGGCGGCGCCGAAATACGCGCGGGCACCGCTTGCCCAACCCAACGTGGAAAGAAATAAAGCTCGTGGTGATTGGTGGTAATCACTTCGCCGATCGCGTTGAACAAACGGAATTCGAGACGCACGCGCACGCTATCCTCCAGCGGCGGCACCTCAAAAGAAACTTGTCCTATTTCAGACAAGCGCGCTCTCTCCAGATTCAGATGCTCCAAGACGCCGTGAATCTCGTGCCAGCGGTCGAGCGACCATTCGAGGCGACAGTCCCGCAGATGCGCGTCGGAAAAATGTGAGAGCAGCAATGGCACCGTACATTTTTCTCCTTCCCCAAAGGTGACTCGCTCCCATTGGGGCAAGATCACATCCGCGCCGTTGATCTCATGAATCACATCATAGTACGCTTTGGGATTGCGGCACATATCGAGCAAGCCGTTCGACTCCCAATGCACATCGGTAAATTCGGTGATGATATAACCAACGATGCTCGGATGGAGTCGCATCTGCTCGATCTGATATTTGAGCGCGTTGAATTGCATTCGTTGGCTGGCGCGCGCCAGATCGGACAGCGTCGGGAAAACTTTATCGAGGTGCCACATCTTGAAGCGATGCTCGACCTGCTGCCGGATGGCGTGACGCTGCCCGACCAGCTTGAGGAGATCCTCGATGGCGGGATCGCGAGCTACGGACCCGGTAAGTCCTATCGAGATGCGTACGTCCGCTTTCTGCTGAAGCTTGCCCGGCAAGCCAAGACGGAGGTGCGTGAGACAGGGATGGCGGCGCTCGAGGATCCATGGCGGTTCCGCGACGTAATGGGCGCGGTGCGCACGAGTACCGACGGCCTGCAGGCCAACGCGGTGCTGCACGCATGCTTCCCGGAG
>JBBSHK010000757.1:0-1553 GCA_038253185.1 Anaerolineae bacterium
ATAACGTGCGCTGCGCGGCGCGATTGAGCTTGCCCGCCCATTCGACCGATAGCCCCAACCGCAGCGCCCAGTAATACGCGATCAACCAAATTTGCGCGTATGGGTCGCGAACGGCAGACTCCAGCACCTGCCACGGAAAGTTTGATCGCCACGCGGGATCGCCAATCCGACGGCTCCATTCATCCAATTCAGTGAGGCGTTGCTCGATTGACCAGGACTGCCGAGGCGGGTCAGGAAAAATCAGTGCCGTTGGACGGGCGCTGCTTTGCAGTCGACAGGTCGGTTCCGCAAGAAATTGTGCCCACATATACTTGTCCGAAGGATAGCCCGGCGGAGACGGGCGCCAACCGAACGGCAATCGCCGGTACATTGCCAGCGTGTGCGCCGCCGCCGTAGGCACAGAGCCGAATCCGCTGCGCGGGTGCGTGAATAAGGCGCGATGGAGTGGCTGCGCAAGATCAACAAACTGCGGAGCGAGCGCGCCCTCGCGTTGCACCACAACCGGCATCGTAAATGCAAAATCGGCTTGTGCGAGAAGCCGGAGCATGGTTTCAACGTGATCGGGGAGCCAAAGGTCATCATCAAACAAGTAACAGATGATATCACCGCGAGCCTCGGCGAGAACCTTGTGCCGATGAATCTCGCCGCGGTGGGATGCTTTGGGAAAATCAAAACAGCGTACGCGATAGTCCTGCGCACATAACTCCGCGACAATCGCGCGGGTATCATCTGCAACTCCATCGCCAATGATAAAGACCTCGATATCAGCAACGGTTTGCTTCAGCGCGGTCGGCACCGAGTACCGCAAAGTCGGACCGTGATTGAAAGTTGGCACAAGGACGGTTGCGCTCAGAGTGGGAGCGGTTGCCATTTTCGTCTGGGTCTTAAATATATGATAATCTCGCAAACGTCGCGAATCCCGGTCCTTCGGACGTAGAAATTCGCAACAACACGAACGGGACGCGAGTATAGCCGAACTCGATTATCAAATCAATTACTGTTCGAGATTAAAAAAACGAACGAGTCTCACTCGTTCGTTTTTTTAATCTCGAACTATTGACTTGCAACCACAATTCTGTTAAAATTGGATTAGAACATACGTTCTACAGAATCGGAGAACCAAAAAGGTGAGCAAGCCGCGCAAGAAGAAAAACTATCAGTCTCGTTCCACCACACCCAACTATACGCCCAGCAGCAAACGAGACACAACCGAAGATTTCGTTGGCAAGTTTCTATTGAGCACCGCCGTTGCACTCGTCGCCGCGCTTATTACGCTCGCGCTCTCGAATCAGATCAATTGGCTCGTCGTCGTCCTCGCGTTTGTGATCTGTCTGTACATCTTGACGGTGTATCAAAAGCGAGACTGACCGATCATCGGATGGAATCCAACGGCATCAAACAAAAAAACCCGCGAAGCGGGTTTCCCACAATCTTGGCGTTCACTTCTAGTGAATGGCAATGGATGGCACGCTGACTGGCGCCTCTTTGCTACAGCCAGCAGTGTATAGGAATCAACGTCTACAATTTGCTAGACTATTCAGGTAATCTTCAAT
>JBBSHK010000758.1:0-1551 GCA_038253185.1 Anaerolineae bacterium
AACGACCGACGACGGAGGTCCCCGAGCTTTCGTCCTCCGTAGTCCGCCTTCCGTCAACTCTAAAACATCTTCATCTGCTCGCCGGGCGGCTCTTTGGAATCGGGCGCGCTGCCGGAGGGGACTTTGGGCGGATGTTTGATATAGTCGGGCAGTTTTTTGAAATCTTCTTCGATCACGCGGCGCAGACTTTGCTGGTGCAGTGCGGCGGCGGGATGATACATCGGCACGACGACGAGATCGCCAAAGCGACGCGCGCTGCCGTGAATCTTTGAAACTTTTTCGTTCGGAAACCAGCGCGCCATCGCGTAACGACTGATCGTCACAATTACTTTGGGCTTGATGAGTTTAATCTGCTGGTCGAGCCACAAGCGGCATGCTTCAATTTCATCGGGCAGGGGATCGCGATTTTGCGGCGGGCGTGATTTCACTACGTTCGTGATGAATACATCTTTGCGCTCCAGCCCAATCTGTTTTAACAACTCGTTCAAAAAATTTCCCGATGCGCCGACGAACGGGCGACCTTGTTGGTCTTCATAAAAGCCGGGTGCTTCGCCGATGAACATGATCTCAGCTTTCGGCGGACCTTCTCCGGGAACAGATTGCGAACGCGTTTCGGAGAGACGGCAGCGCGTGCACGCTTTGATTTGTTCGGCGAGTTCGGGCAGATTATTGGCAAGTTCTACCTCTGGGTTATTCATCATGGGTCTTTTCTCGGCAGGAAGTTTTCGCGCGCGGCGTCGCGATGCGGCATAGTCAATGCCCGGTGTTGGCTCGGGCGGCTTTGCGCGCCCCGCGCGCGGCTTGGTCGTCGACGCGCGGGGCGATTGCTTGCTTGTCTTTTTCGCCCCGCTCGCGCGCGCTCGGTTTTTTTTCTTCTCAGCCATTATATTCTACTCCGTTGATGGTTTCAATGTAGGACGGGCTTGCCAAAAACTTTCAATACTTTTAAAACGAATAACCTCGCCACTCGTCCCACCATCCGCGGGAGAGTTCCTTCGGATAGTGACTGATGAATTTGGAACAAATGGTGCGGATCCATCATCTCAACTATTGAAACGTCGTTCTATATATGCTAAGATTGAATGCGCGCATCGCGGTGTGTTTGGTCGACGCGAAAGTTTTATTGGAAAGCGAGGAGACTATGAGGAAAATATTTTATCCGCTGGTTGTGCTCACGGTTGTGGCTGCCATTTTATTCCCCTCTGCGACAGCCTCTGCGGCTGGACCGCAATGGGTGGTCGTCAATTGGGGCGATACCCTTTATCAAATCGCGGGTCGCTACGGTACGACGGTCAGCGCGTTGATGAACGCGAACAATTTGCCGAATGCGGACTTTGTCTACGCGGGGCAGCGTTTGATTATTCCCTCCGGCGATTACAATCCGGCGGCGACGCCGAGCGCGCCCGCGACCAGCAGTGGTTATTACACCGTGCGCTATGGCGATACGCTTTACTTGATCGCGGCGCGTTACGGCACGAATGTTTACGCGCTGGCGCAGGCGAACGGTCTGTCGAATTGGAACTTTATCTATCCCGGTCAGCAATTGAGAAT
>JBBSHK010000759.1:0-1550 GCA_038253185.1 Anaerolineae bacterium
ATGCCGATGCCGCCGACGAGCAGCGAGATCGCCGCAATCGCGCCAAGAAAAATCGTGAGAATGTTCGTGATCTGTGACAGCGCGCCCAGCAAATCTTTTTGAGTTGCGATCGCGAAATCGTCCTGTTGAAATTGGATGTGATGGCGCTGTCGCATCTGCTGGGTCAATTCCGAGATCGCGCCGTCCACACTGTTCTCGGAGCGCGCGGAGGCATAGATGACCGAAACGCGGCGTTGTCCATTTGCCGCAATCGACTGCGAACCAAACAGCCGGTCCTGCGCGGTGCGAATTGGCACGAAAACAATGTCGTCCTGTCCTTGACCAAAGAGTCCCGTGCCACCCTTTGATTCCATCATGCCAATCACTTTGAACGGCACACGATTTATTTTTATCGATTGCCCCAAGGGATCGTTCGTCCCGAAAAGATTTTTCGCTGTATCCGAGCCGAGCACCGCGACCCGCGCGAGGGTTTCGTCGTCGCGCGAATCGATAAAGCGACCGACCGCGGCGTGAAAATTACGCACCTCCGGGAATTCCGAAGTCGTGCCGCTCACGTTGGTATTGACATTATTCGAGCCGTAGGTGATCTGGACGTTCGCCTGAAACACCGGCACGACCCGTGCAATGTCCGGACAGCAGTTCGAGTTGGCGAGCGAATTCGCGTCGTCCATCGTCAGGGTCGCCGCCGCGCCGACCGCGGAACGAACACCGTTCTGTTGAAAACTGCCGGGCAGCACGAACAGCAAGTTCGAGCCGATGCCCTGCACCTGCTGAGTGATGGCAAGACTCGCGCCGCGTCCGACTGCGAGCAGCGCGATGACCGCCGCGACGCCAATAATGACGCCGAGCATCGTCAGTCCCGCACGCAACTTGTTCGCGCCGAGACTGCCGAGCGAGATTCGACCGGATTCAAGCACGTTCATTGTTCGTTGTTCATTGTTCGTTATTGATCATCAGCTGTCGAGCAGTGTGCATTGCTCATTGTCCATTGTTCATTGTCCGTGACCTCACGTGGTCTTCGATCATGAGACCGTCCTTTACACGGATCATTCGCTTGGCGCGCATTCCGATTTCAGGATCATGCGTCACGAGGACAATCGTCTTGCCCTCGTCGCGGTTCAGCTTGTCAAAAATCGCCATAATTTCTTCGCCCGAAGTGCTGTCAAGATTCCCCGTCGGCTCATCGGCAAGAATCAGCGCGGGATCGGTGATGAGCGCGCGGGCGATGGCGACGCGCTGCTGCTGACCACCAGAAAGCTCGTTCGGACGATGCTTGACGCGGTCTGCCAGACCCACCGCTTTCAAAGCGTCCAGCGCACGGACGCGCCTGCCACTCGCGCCGGCATACACCAACGGCAATTCGACATTGTCCAGCGCGCTCGTGCGCGGCAGCAAATTGAAGGTCTGAAAGACAAAGCCGATCTTGCGGTTGCGAATGCGCGCGAGCTTGTCGTCGTCAAGCCGGTTCACTTCGATCCCATCGAGAAAATATTTTCCGCCGGTTGCTTGGTCTAGGCAGCCGATAATATTCATCAACGTAGACTTGCCCG
>JBBSHK010000760.1:0-1545 GCA_038253185.1 Anaerolineae bacterium
CGTAGTGTAGGAGCCGTGATAGGGAATCGGACCGGTAGCGGGAACCACGGGATTGGCGGATTCGCAGACCTGGACGTACCAATTGACCCCTGTGGGACTTACGCCTCCCGATGGCGCATAATGAATTGCCTCGGGACTGGTCGCCGTATCCGAGTCGCCCTTTAGCACCAGAGTGGGATCCAGCAGTCGCAGGTCAATATCGTCCACCGGGTTGTCTGCCGACGCGACGACATCGATGGTCTGTGTACCTGTTGGAACGAGGAAGGGGATTGGCGTGTCGCACCCTGCTGGCGGCGCGGAACCGGCGAAGAAACCGGTGGTCGGTGTCGCCTCGGCAGAAAGGTTGTAAACGCGATTCTGGCGGAAGAGCACCTGATTCGTCTGGGCGTCCACAAAGAACGTGTATGCTTCTGCCTTGCCCGCTTGCACGTCCAGCACGATCACTTCGTACGCGGGTCGTGCCGCTCCGCCGGGAAATGGCAGGGCGACCAATCGCGCCCGTTGTATTTGTGCAAAGCCGGCAGCCCGGAACACCGTCCAGCTATTGTCGGTGCGCGGCGCCGTGAGGTCGCCGAGCGAAACGCTGCGACCGATATTCGCGGCAGCGGCGAGCCAGGCTTGCTGCGCCGAAATAGTTGCGCTGCCGGCGAGTGATTCATCTCCGGCTGAGGACGAAGAAACGTATGCGACCTTGCCACTGACAACGCCGACGGTGATCATCCCATCTTGCGCCGCAGGCAAGCCGCCGAACTTTTGACGGAAGAGGACGGCGTGTCCATCGTAACCTGCCATCTTGGAGTTATTCACCAATTCGAGGTCCGTCACAGCTTGATCGGAAAGACTGAAGAGCACGCGATTCGTGCGAACGAAATCACGTGCGGCGACAGCGGCATCGCTGTTCAATCCGGTCGCGAGGTAACCGCCGTACTTGATCAATGACTGCACTGTACCGAATTGGTTCCAGGTCACTTTGGCGCCGAGTGCTGAAACCCGCGAGGTCTGTGCGGAGGTGGGTGCGACGGTGGCGGTGCGCGCGTCCAAGTCCGGCAGCCCCGGTTGACCTTCAAACGGATGAATATCGACGATGGGCGGATCCAGAGTTGGCGGCGCGGCGGACACGCCTGAGATCGAGAGCGCCGTTGCCAAACCCAACCAGATCACGAACATCGAAACAAGTCGAAAGACTTTCATTTATTTTTTTCTCTCCATTGAATCGCCTCGCTATGTGTGCCAATGGTGGCTATAGTGAGGATCTAGAAATACAGCCGGTAGAACCTGAGATCAAATGCAGCAAGTTTTTGTGTTGACGCGTGATCAAGCGCGGGCACAAGTCTCGCCCGACGCACCACTTGACAAAGACAACAAGCTGAGAACTGATTGAGTAAAAAGTCTGTTCGTCTTTTTCCTCCTTCCTCGCTACGTGATTCAAAACAAGCGATCTCGAAAATAAATCGGCTTGATGATTTTCGAGAAAATCGCTGCTCGACCACAACTTGTTGCAAGCCACGCGAATGATCTTTCAATTTGTGCCTGCGCCTTTCGCGA
>JBBSHK010000761.1:0-1543 GCA_038253185.1 Anaerolineae bacterium
ATCGGAAAATCGCGATAGCGCGTGAAATACCACCACACGTCCTCGACCGCGCTCCAACCGTCCTCACGCGTGTAACGGTAGCTGCCGCGCCCGGTTCGCCAGAAACTTTCGAGCGCGTCCGCAAACGGATCCTCAGAAATTTCCATTTGCGCCCCGTCCCGCGCAGTCTGCGGGAGTTTTCGCATTGCAGATTCGCTCATAAAAAGAAGCGCCCCGTTTTGCTCGGGGTCGCCTAGCTCACTGCCGTATTTTTCTTTGGCGTGAATCTCTCATCGGTCGCGATAATTTTCGCCAATCCATCTGCCAATGAAACGCGCGGCTGCCAATCGAGCAAATTGGCGGCGAGCGAAATATCCGCCACCAGTCGCGAGACGCCCGCGCTTTCATCGTCATTGTAGAGGCGATGAACGCGCGTGCCGAGCACGCGCTCAATTTCGTCCACCAGATGATCGATCGTCACTTCGACTCCAGAGCCGATATTGATCACCCGCTGATTCACCCGGTCGGCGGTCGCCGCGCTCACCAGCGCGCTGACGACATCGTCCAGGTATACAAAGTCGCGCGAGTTGCTGCCCTTTCCAAAGATGACGACCGAGCCGCCGCTCACCGCCTGCCGCAAAAATCGCGGGATCACCGGCGCATGGGATGGAGGCAATGGTTGGCGAGGACCATACGCGTTAAAGACGCGCAACACCACCGATTCGATTCTCCACAGCGCCCCAATGGTCTGCACATAATATTCTGACGCGAGCTTGCTGACTGCGTAGGGCGAGGTCGGTCCCATCGTGTCAGTCTCTTTGACCGGCTGCGATTCACATTCACCGTACGCCGCGCCGCTGGATGTGAGCACCACGCGCCCAACGCCCGCATCGCGAATCGCCGTCATCAACGCGACCGTACCGCCGACATTCACTGAATTATATTCAACCGGATAGAGCAACGATTCGGGTACGGACACGCGCGCGGCGAGGTGGTACACACAATCGACGCCGCGCAACAGACTCCACAGCTTGGGCACGTCACGCACGTCGCCGCGCGAAAAAATTACGCGTGGGTCAAGCCCTTCTCGCTCACCCGCGCTGAGATCGTCGAGCACGCGCACCGTATGATCGTGCGCGACGAGAAAATTTGCGAGCGCAGTTCCGATGAAGCCTGCGCCTCCCGTAATCAAAAACTGCATTAGTTGTTAGCTGTTAGTCATTGCTCATTGTGCGCTGCGCATTCTGCATCGTCCATTGTTCACTGTTCATTGCTCTTTTAATAAAGATCACCGGGCAGTTGCTGGTCTGGCGGCACGCGCGGATCGATCGCTTGATCGAATTCGCTCATCTCGTCCAACGAAGGCGCGCGCACGCGGTAGGAACCCACGTAAGGTCTTGCCGCGCGTGTCCGACGTCGCGCCAGTGTGCGCCAGCCGATGAATGCGCCGATGAGCAGAATCCCGAGCAGACTCAAGCCGATGAACCCGAGTGACCCGACCAGCACGGCGGACGAGAGAAAACTCGCGCGCACCTCGCCCGAGTCCGGCGACGCGACCGGAATG
>JBBSHK010000762.1:0-1543 GCA_038253185.1 Anaerolineae bacterium
ATCGCCAGCCGCGCGTTCGGCAACTCGCGACGCAAGGTGCGCCCATCGCGCAGCGGCACCACGCGATCACAATCGCCCCAGATAATCAGCGTCGGGTGCTGGATGTGCGCAATCGCCTGCGGCAGATCGGACTCGCGCGGCGATTCGAGCATCGACAAGAGCGCCGCGGCGGAACCGCGCACCCGCAGCGCGCGTGAGCGCAAATCAACCGATTCATCGTCGAGCCGACTTGCGTCGCCATACGCATTCACTAATCCGGCACGCACCAACTCGCGGCGCATACTGTAAAGTCCGAGCGCGCCGCGCGGCACAAAAGGCGGAATCCAATTCATCAAACCCGCGGCAGCGGGCACATGCAAATAAATCGCCGCCGCTTCGAGTACTAATTTGTCAACGCAATCAGGAAAATCATACGCGAACTGCGCCGCAATCGCTCCGCCCATCGAATGCCCGATGATGCTCGCGCGGTCAATTCCCTGCCCCTCCAGAAACTCTTTCAAGAGCTGCGACTGCTTTTTGATCGAATAGACCGGCTCGAGCACTCGCTCGGAAAATCCAAAGCCAATGCGGTCGAGTGCGATCACGCGACGGTTCTCGGCGAGCGCATTCAGGTTGTGCCGCCAACTGTAGAGTGAGTCCATAAAACCGTGCAGCAGGATGACGGGTGCGCCCTCACCCCGCGCATTAAAATGAATTCGCCAGCCGCTGCCGAGATTACAAAATTCGCCTTCGCCCTCTGCAAGCTCAAGCGTTTCCCATTCGTCGAGAAACCGATTGCCTGCCACAAGCGCGCCGACTAGGGCTGCGCCAACAGCCGCACCTGTCACTCTCATTGTCCAATTGAATAGTTTCATGTCTCTTGCGAAATTATGAAGGAGCCTTCACGCGCAAGGAACGCAGCGAGCCGGCAAGCGCGATTTTTGCTTCGTTCACCGATTATTGTCATCCCGCAATCGCCCCGCCAACTCTCTGACCTTGACCGATGCTCTGAAAACGTACGGCGGATTGTGCGCGGGCAAGATCGCGTTGAATTGAAGCTGTGCCACTCGGCTGATTGAGGCGCGCGAGGTTGGGATATCAGTCGTTGTCGCCGCTGGCGGTTCGTCAAATTCGCCCGCGCTCGCTTGCACCAGATCGCCGCTGACCAACATATCGCCGCGCAATAAACAGATGTGACCCGGCGTATGCCCTGGCGTGTGAATCACGCGCCAGCCATTAATCTCATCGCCGTCATCGACCGGTCGCTCGATGTCAACTCCCGGTAGATCGCTAAAGCCCGCGAGCGCCGCCGCGCTGTGGAATACGCGTTCGACCGGATGTCGCGTTACGCGTCGCGCGCGCTTGCCCGCGATATACGGCGCGTCGGCGAAATGGGCGGACGCGAGCGCGCCGGAGCGTCGCTTGATTTCCGCCAAATTGCCGACGTGCCCGAGGTGATGATGCGTCAAGATAATTTTCCTGAGATGAATCGGCTGCACGCCAATCCGCGCGAGATCGCGAAAAATTAATTCCGCGCGTCCGGGCGAGCCCGTGTCAATCAGCA
>JBBSHK010000763.1:0-1531 GCA_038253185.1 Anaerolineae bacterium
ATACACTCGCGAACGCAAACTCGACTTTTGCACCCTCAGCGATCACAACACCGTCTCAGGTCTCGGACAAATGCGTTCGTTGTCCAAAGACCGATTGCTCACAATGGGCGGAATGGAACTGACGACGTTTTGGGGTCACGCGCTCGCGTTGGGTGTGCGCGAATGGGTGGATTGGCGCGTGTGTGAGGGTGAACGCACGATGCAGGACATCGCGGCAGAAGTGGAAGCGCGCGGCGGAACATTTATCATCGCGCATCCGATGGAAATCGGGGATCCGTACTGCACGGGCTGTCACTGGGTTTATGATTCGATGATGCCCGGTAAAGCGCGAACGGTCGAAGTGTGGAATGGACCCTGGCGGCGCGAGGCGAACGACAACGATGACGCACTGACACTAGTCTATGGCTGGCTGAATGCAGGACATCGTTTGGCATTGACGGCGGGAACGGACAATCACGGTCGGAATCACGAAGAGACGCGCTATGGATTTAACGTGGTGTATGCAGAGGATTTGTCCGAGCAAGAGATTCTGCGCGCGATTCGCGCGGGACATTCGTATCTCAGTTCGGGACCCATTCTCGAACTCGATGCGTGCTCCAACCATCAGCGCGTGATGA
Organism: Anaerolineae bacterium; assembly: GCA_038253185.1. Classification (GTDB taxonomy): domain Bacteria; phylum Chloroflexota; class Anaerolineae; order UBA4142; family SHND01; genus JBBSHK01. The sequence continues at coordinate 618 of JBBSHK010000763.1, forward strand.
TGGGCGATGGGTTGAATGTCGCGCGCGACGCGCCAGTTCAACTCACCGCGCGCTGGGAGAATTGTCCGTACGACGCGGTGCTTGATTGGATTGTCGATGGTAATTCTCGCGCGAAAGTAATGGTTGGCGCGAACGGATGTCAAACCTGGGAAGTGAAGGGAGGAGACGCGCGCTGGTGCTTGCTGACATTACGCGATCAGCAGGGGCTAATGCTCGCGCTGACGAATCCGATTTATTTTTTGATCAAGTAATCGCGCCAGCGCGCGCGGCGTGTTCGTCGTAAACATATCAACCCCGGCTTGCAATAATTTTGCCGCATTCTCGACCGCAATCGGATTCGTCACATCCAGCGTCCACGCGTCCAGCTTGATGCCGCGCGCGTGCAACGACTCTGCCCAGTTGAATCCATCCTCCAGTGATTGCGCGATGAGTGGATACTCCAGATAGAACGCGCTCACATCCGGCACCAACGCCATCAAACTCTCGCAGCGGTCTTGAAGATATTCGGCTACAGTCCAATGGCGTTCGGTCGCGAGCATATGATCGTCGTAATAGCCGTACGCGCCGCGCCGTTTGGGAAATGTGCGCGGGTCGCGCGTTTTTCTTTCCGGCTGCCAATCAATGTACCACATCGCGTCAAAGCCGAGCATCAGCCGCGGCGCGATTTTCCGCAGCTTGCGTAATTGCCAGTCCGCGCCACTGCTCACGATCACGCGCTCGCCGAGTGGCTCGATCAATTTAATCAAGCGATGCAGCGGTTCATCATTCGGCAGCGGAATCACATTTTTGAAATCGAGCTGCAGGCGAGTATGCGCGCGGCTGTTTTGAAATAATTGCACCGCATCGCTCAATAACGCCGCGCCCTAAATGGTGATCACGCCGCGATGTTTGATAAATAATTCTCGCGCGTGTGC
>JBBSHK010000764.1:0-1524 GCA_038253185.1 Anaerolineae bacterium
CCAAGAAAAAATGTACGCGCTGTCAATCTGAGAAGCGTAGCGACGAAGAATCTCTAGCTGGCTCATTCAGAGATTCATGCCGAACCGGGTTCGTCGGCTTGGCTGAGAATCACATTTAGCGTGAACCATTTCCATTTTCTTCGCGCGCTCCGCGTTCGCTGCGGTGAATAATCACACGGCGAGATAGTCGGCGAAGGCATCACAGTACAGCGCCCAATTGGACTGCGACACCGCATCAATGAATTTCGGATCCGAGCCGGTAATCTCGCGCTCCATGCTGATGCTGACCGATTTGCTAAAGAACGCGATCTTGATCTTGACCGTCAGCGTTGCTTCGCCGTACAACTTGCCGGCGTGCGGTCCGCCCATTTCCTTCGAGGTGTAACTCAGCGCGATATAAAATTCGACGCACACACTGATGATGCCGAGCACTTCGAGATCGCCCTCGGCGTGGATGAACGCGGAGATGGTAAAACCCGCGCCCGCTTTTTGATAATAAAAGCCGCCCATGATCGTCGCGGAACCAGCCGCGACGCCGAGATTCAGCGCGATGCTTGCGCCAAATTCGAGCGAGGCTTCGACCATCGTTACGCCTGCGATGCCAATGTCCAGCCCGATGAATCCGCCGCCGCCAAGTCCGTACACGGTCAGGATGAATGGCTGCTCGCGCTTGCAAAAACCAAAATGCAAATTCATCGGCTTGCCCACGAAGGGCAGATAAAAGCCAGCCGACAGGCTGATGTTTTGCAGCGTGAACGCGCCGACGCCGATGTCGGGAATACCCTGGGTATAACCCAGGTTCACACCGGCTTGCGGACTGGGAGGAGGAATGATGTCGAGGTACGGCGGATCGTTCAAGCCGTCGAGCGGAATCACCGCCGTCAGCGCGTTGACGAATTGCAGGACGCCTTTGAATTGCATGCCGCCGAAATTCACCGCGACATCTACCTTCTGGTCCTGCACCGCTTTGAAGGTCAGCGAGTTGAAGGTCAGCTCGACCAGCTCCGCACCGGGCAACAGCGACACGCCGAAATTGGTGAGCGCACCATTGATTTGAAATGTTGGCGGCGAGCCGTTCAAGGGTTTGTCAATCAACGCCTCGATTGAAAATTGCGAGCCGTTGTTCGGGTGAAACAGCCCGGTATCGAGCAGCAGATTGTCACCGTTGCCCGCGAACTTTGGAACAGTCCACTTGTAACTGACCTCAATCGAATCCACGCCATTCACCAGTTTGCGCGTGGTCGTCAGGTTCGGCACATTCAATCCCGCCGCGCTCGCCGCCCCGAAAATCATATCGTTGATGATATCGCCCAGCTTGATTCCGCCGAGAATCTGGACGCCGAGATCGAAAACATCTTTGGGGTTGAATTTGCCGCTGACGAATTGCGCGGCGTCGCCGCCCACCGGACCGAAAGCGCGTGAGAGTGAAGTGATGCCGATGTTCGGGGTGACGAGTCCGCCCGATTTTTGGATGTCAAAATTCAGCGGGGGTTTGTTCAGCACGCGCACAAACACATCGCCCGC
>JBBSHK010000765.1:0-1518 GCA_038253185.1 Anaerolineae bacterium
CCCTACGAAACCCGCGTGGAATTTGCTCCGGGGTGGTGAAAGAAGAAGGCACTCTTGCGGAGTGCCTTTGTTTTTATTTTGAGCAGAATAATTATCGCGTACGCGCGAGCGCATTCCCGCTGAGCGCGACGCGCAGGTCATCGCCCTGCCGTACCGTGTACGCGGGCACACCGCCCGCCGCGAGTTCGCCGACGACAGTCGAAAATTCAGTCTTGATGCCGAACGAGCTGGAATCAATCAGCACGCAGACCAGATTCAGAGCGCGCCGCCGCGCGTCTTGTGCAAAGCGAATCCACTCTGGCTCGGACGAGGGTGTAATCAGCACCAGCGTGACGCCGCGCGTGAGTCGCGCCGCCTCTTCGGCGAAAAAAGTGGCGAAGGGTTGACCGCCGTCCGACTCGACCACCGCGAGCATTTCCAAAAGTCGCGACAGTTGGCGCTCGCCGCGATCGGGCTGGGCGAAAGTGTGTTCGCGATTCGAGACCGCGAGTCCGACCGCGCGTTGTTTGTCGAGAAAATATTTCGCGATCGACGCCGCGGCGGTGACCGCATATTCCTCTGTATTCGGCGCGAGCTTGGACACGCGCTCTTGCATCCACAGGTCGGTCAACTCGCGCTCGTACCACGATTGTTCCCACCACGAGCCGGTATGGATGCCGCGTTCCATATCGAGCAGAATCCAGACGTCCGAGGTCGGGTCCAGCTCGAATTCTTTTACGATGAGGCGATCATTGCGGGCGGTGGAGAGCCAGTGGATGCGGTTGAATGAATCCCCCGGCGCGTATTCGCGTGAGCCCGAAGCATTGGTGGTAATAAAATGCGTGCGCTGTTGTCGCGTGTCGCCGCCGCGCAATTGTCCCAACGCCGGTGCAAAATTCGGTAGATCGATTGTCATCGGGTAAATGACGATGCTGCGTTCGGTGTCCGGCAGCGCGCGCTGAAACACGAACAGACCAAAGGGGTCGCCGCTCGCAATCGTAATCGGTCCAAGATAAAAACGTCCGCGCAGTCGGCACAGTGAGCGCACATTCCAACTGTAACGTACGCGCCGCGCGAGCGCGCTGAGCACGCGGCTCACCGGATGCCCGGGCAGATTACCGGCATCATGCAGCTCGATCCACAGCTTGGGTACGAATCCGGTACTGCTGGCGATGAAGCGTTCTTCCGCCACGCGTCCGACCTGCGCGCGCGGCGTGAGCAAATTGCGTTCGAGACGGAACGCCTGAATGCTGTAGAACGCCCAGAAGAGCGAGACGACGACGATGAAAATGACGAGGTACGAAAGTCGAAAGAAAATATCGCGATTGGTTTGGTAGGCTAGGTTCGCGAGCACTGCCCACAACACGATGAGAAGCCACACGCGCCGCAGATTCAAAATCAAACCGGAGCGCTGGATAAAGCGACGAATCGGATCAAATAATTTCTTCATGCAAGTCACTTGTAACGAATCCCTCCCATTGTAAAGAGGGTGACTGAATTGCGCAAATTTGAAAGACAAAACAGATGAACACGGATGAA
>JBBSHK010000766.1:0-1513 GCA_038253185.1 Anaerolineae bacterium
ACCGGCGTGGGCAAGACGGAATTGGCGAAAGCGCTCGCCGAATTTATGTTCGGTAACGAGAGCGCGTTGATTCAAATTGATATGTCCGAATTCATGGAGCGGCACAATGTCTCGCGGCTCGTCGGCGCTCCTCCCGGATACATTGGTTACGATGAAGGCGGGCAGTTGACCGAAGCGATTCGCCGCCGCCCGTATTCGGTCGTACTGTTGGACGAAATCGAAAAAGCGCACCCTGAAGCATTCAACATTCTCCTCCAGATTTTGGAAGAGGGACATCTCGCGGACGCGAAGGGACGCAAGGTCGATTTTCGCAACACCATCATCATTATGACGTCGAACATCGGCGCGGACCTGATCCAGCGCGACAGCAATCTCGGCTTCGCCATCAAGCGCGACGAAGCAAAGACCCAGCAGGAAGCCTACGACCGCATGCGCGAAAAGTTGATGGGCGAGTTGAAGAAACTCTTCCGCCCTGAATTCTTGAACCGCATCGACGGTATCGTCGTCTTCCGCTCGTTGACCAAAGAGGACATCACGCAAATCGTGGACGTGCAATTGCGCCTGCTCAAGCCGCGCCTCGACGAGCACAACATCGGTCTGCAGGTGACCGACGCGGCGAAAGAAGTACTCTCGAAAGAGGGCTATGACCAGCAGTTCGGTGCGCGACCATTAAAGCGCGCGATTCAACAACTGATCGAAGACCCGCTCTCGGAGGGCGTGCTCGCCGGTGACTTCAAAGACAACAGCAACATCGTGGCGGATGTGGTCGATGGCGGATTCAAACTGATCCCTGAGCCAACGGAGCAAAAATCGGAAGAAGTGGAAGAAGAACTGCCGACGCCAGTGTAAAACAGTTAATAGCGGATAGTTGATAGAAGAATAAAAAATGAAAGCCCGTTCTGTTGAAAATAGCAGAGCGGGTTTTATTTTGCGCGTTGACGCCCATCTTTGCCAATGTTATACTTGTCGCGTCAGAGATAAAATTATGTTCAAGCGCGTGCCGACCACAGAATTCACAGCCGAACAATATCTTGCTCTCGAAGACGTATCCGACACCAAGCACGAGTACTTTGATGCCAAGATTTATGATATGGCGGGCAGTTCGCCTGACCATAATTTCATCGCGGCAAATCTTATTATAGCTTTGGGTCAACAACTCGTCGATACGCCTTGTCGCGTATTTGGCAGCGACATGCGCGTGTTGGTTCAAGCGAGCGAACTCTATACCTATCCCGATGTCGGCGTCGTCTGTGGCAAGTTGGAATACGCTCCGAAAAGCAAGATCACCATTACGAATCCGCTCATCTTGGTCGAGGTATTGTCTCCATCCACACGTGCGTATGATCGCGGGGACAAACTCGGATTTTATAAACAGATACCATCACTGCAGGAAATGATTTTCATCGAATCGGAACGTCCGCTGGTCGAGGTAGTGCGCCGCGCCGCGCGCAGCAAATGGCTCCGAGAAGAATACGATCGAATGGATGCTGTGATTGCATTAAAGGCGGCGCCT
>JBBSHK010000767.1:0-1509 GCA_038253185.1 Anaerolineae bacterium
GATGGCGGCGCTGCTCTCCCAACAGACGCGCCATCCGGTGCGTTTCGTGCTCGACCGCGAAGAAGAAAACCTCGCGGCGGGCAATCGTTCCGCCACGCGCCAGTATTTGAAAATCGGCGCGCAGAAGGACGGCACGCTGACCGCGATTGATTTGCGCGCGTACGTCGCGCTCGGCGCGTACGCGGGTTGGGGCGGCAGTGTCGGCGGTCCGATGCGCGAACTTTACGCGTGTGCCAATGTTCGCACCAGTCAATTCAATGTCTTCACTAATACCGGCCCATTCTCCGCCTTCCGCGCGCCGGGATATGTCGAGGGCACCTTCGCGCTCGAAGGGCTGATGGATGAACTGGCGGAAAAACTTGGGCTTGACCCGCTCGAACTCCGTATCAAAAATTACGCACGTACGCTGCCGCTGAACGAAATGCCTTTCTCGTCAAACGGATTGCTCGACGCCTATCAAGAAGGGGCGCGGGCGATTGACTGGTCGCGGCGCGCACGGCCACCGGAGCGACGCGGCTCGTTGAGCATCGGCATTGGGATGGCGGCGCAAATCTGGGGCGGCGCAGGTGGTCCGCCATCGTACGCGATTGTGAAAGTCAACAACGACGCGACCGCGACCATCATCACCGCGACCCAAGACATTGGCACGGGAACTAAAACTGCGCTCACGCAAATCGCGGCGGAAGAGTTGGGACTGCCATTCGAAAAAATCGCGATTGAAATTGGCGACACTCAACTCGGGTTTTATTCAACGCCCTCGTGGGGCAGTATGACGCTGGCGTCGGTCGGACCGGCGGTGCGCGAGGCAGCAGCGGACGCCAAAGAGCAAGTGCTGCAACTCGCCGCGCAGTTTCTGAACAAACGCGTAAACACCCTGACGCTCGAAGACGGAATGGTCCGCGGACCCAAGGTCGAAAAACCACTGCAAGAAATTATGAACGAGTTGGGCGATATTATGATTGTCGGTCGCGGCTCGCGCGGACCGAATCCCGCCGAGTACGCGATCCGCACTTTCGGCGCGCAATTCGCGGAGGTCGCGGTCGATCTGGACACCGGTGAGATTCGTGTGAATAAAATTGTCGCGGCGCACGATTCAGGACGCATCATTAATCCACTCGCGGTGTCGAGTCAGATCGAGGGCGGCGTGATTCAGGGTATGGGCTACGCGCTGATGGAAGAGCGCGTCGTGGATGCGGGCAGCGGCGTCGTATTGAACGCGAACCTCGAAGACTATCACGTGCCCACGATGTTCGACGCGCCCGAGATTCAGACGCTGATGATCGACCGCGCGGACAATCTCATCAACAATCTCGGCTCGAAAGGTGTGGGCGAGCCGCCCATCATTCCGACCGCCGCGGCAATCGCGAACGCGGTGTATCACGCGACGGGAATTCGCTTTCATCAAATTCCGCTGATACGTGATAGAGTGTTAGAAGAATTGGAAAAGGCAGAAAGCGGAAAACAATAGATAGCTTATGCCTGCAATCACGACACATATGTTTCGCGTCA
>JBBSHK010000768.1:0-1506 GCA_038253185.1 Anaerolineae bacterium
GGCTGGTGGGCGGCTTTACGCTCAACCTGATCAACACGATTTTTCTCCAGCCCTTGTCGCCGAGCTATGACGATGCCACCTTCAAGTACGAAGTCACGCTGCTCGCGCACGAAGCCTGTCACGTGCAGCAAGGTTTCATCGTCGATTCGCTCGAACAGGAAGCGCGTGCATATCTGGCTCAGGCACAGGTGGCGGACGAGCTGGGTCTGAAAAATGATTTCATCGAACGCTTGCGCGCGGCATTCGCGAATGTAAATCTCCAAGCGGCGGATGAGTTGGATGAAGGACGCCGGGCGTTGGTTGCGCTGCTCGGCAATCAACCGGCGACGATGCTCTATAAAGTCTTGCCCGTCTTTCAACCGACCGGACTGCGCGCGATCGGTCCCGCGATCCGCGAGGTGACGACACTCATCGGGACGACTTTGCAGAAACGAACTTAGAACCCCTGATAAAACTCGGGCGCATTTGAATTTGCGCTCGGGTTAGCACGGGTGGCGGGAAAACGGTTTCAGCAGTTTCATTTTATCAGGTGTTCTTAATGCGTCTCGCGTATTTTTCTCCGCTCAATCCCATTGCCTCCGGCATCTCCGCTTATTCTGAAGAATTGCTCCCGCTGCTCGCGCGCGAATTCGAGATCGAATTGATCGTGGAGGATTACGCGCCGACGAATCGCGCGCTCGCGCGCTTTCCGATTCGTACGGTGCGCGAATTTATCGAACACGCGCGCGAGTACGATGTGATTCTGTATCATATGGGCAATTCGCCCGCGCACGCGACGATGTACCGGACGCTGTTGCAGATCCCCGGCGTGGTCGTGCTGCACGATGTGGTGCTGCATCACCTGCGCGCGTGGCAGACGCTGAATCGCGGAGACGTGAAAAATTATGTGAGCGCGCTGCGTGCGGCGTACGGCGACGCGGGCGCGGAACTGGCGACGCTGGAGGCGCAAGGACTCGCGGCGCTGAACCGTTTCGATTTTCCGCTCAATCAGGAGGTCGTGCGCGCGGCAAAAGCCATTATCGTCCACAGCAAATATGCCGCGCGCGAAATCCAGGTCCTCGCACCCAATACGCCCGTCGCAGTGATTCCGATGGGCGTGCCGCCGATGGCGCCGATTTCTTTTTCTGACGCGCGCCGCACTTTGAATTTGCCGCCAGACGCATTCGTCGTCGCCGCGTTCGGTGAGATTCATCCACACAAGCGCGTGACCATCGCGCTCGAAGCGTTTGCCGAATTTCACACGCAAGTTCCGAACTCGCTTTTCTGGCTGATCGGGCGCGAGTCGCCCAATTATGACGCGGACGCCATCATCGATATACTCCAGCTTCGCGGGTCGGTGCGGCGCGTCGGCTTTGCGCCCAAAGAGGATTATGAAAAATATATAGACAGTATGCCCTCCCATGGGGACTCGATCGACTCACTGCTAACTTTGAGAGATTACAAATCCGTGTCGGATGAGGGATTCTGTGGCGATACTCATCAAATACAGCTCTTCTTTGACTATTA
>JBBSHK010000769.1:0-1500 GCA_038253185.1 Anaerolineae bacterium
GAGCAAGCCAACGCAACTGTTATAAAATTAGCCGCGCTCGCACCCGCATCTCTCTGTTTCGGACACGGCACTCCGATCGTGGGCGATGCGGCGGCACAATTGCAATCGCTCGCGGATACATTGCAATAGCTTGCCTAAAAACTTTCGTCAGGTACGAATGGCTGAAGCGACCCTCGATTCGAAACCGATTGCCCCGCCCGTAGGTCCCGACGTCGCGCCACGCATCCATCCACTCCAGCGCGTACTCGATGTCATCGCGCTGCCCGTGCTCGCGGTGTTTACGGCGCTCGTCATCAGCGGCTTTATTATCGCCTTTAGCGACGACGCCGTGCTCGCCGCTCTGCCCAACACACTGACCAGACCTTTTGATTTGCTCGGCGCGATGTGGCACGCCGCGAGCACCGCCTACCTCGCCCTGCTCGAAGGCGCGTTCGGGAAACCGGATGTCATCGCCGCGGGCTTGCAAACCTATCTCGCCACCGGCGACGCGACCAATCTGCTCCACTCGCTGCGCGATTTCAGCGAGAGCATTGTGGCGGCGACTCCGTACATTTTCGCCGGACTGTCGGTCGCGCTCGGTTTCAAAGCGGGCTTGTTCAATATCGGCGCGGAGGGTCAGCTCTTTGCCGGCGCGCTCGCGTCCGCGTTCGTCGGTTACACCTTTGTTGACTTGCCCTGGTTCGTTCATCTACCGCTCGCGTTGATCGCGGGCGCGGGCGCGGGCGCGTTGTGGGGCGCGATTCCCGGATATTTGAAAGCCAAAACCGGCGCGCACGAGGTCATCAACACGATTATGTTGAACTATATAATGTTCAACCTGTCCGACTGGCTGTTGAACGGTCCGATGAAGGCGCAAGGTGGCGCGCCGCGCAGTCCCGAAATTGTGGCATCCGCGTACTTGCCCACTTTTTTTCCCGCGCCGCTGCGGGTGCATTCGGGTTTTATTCTCGCCATCGGCGCAGTGTTTTTCGTCTACTGGTTCTTGTGGAAAACTACACTCGGGTTTGAATTGCGCACGGTCGGCGCGAGTCCCAGCGCGGCGAAATACGCCGGCATCAATATCACCCGCAATTTTGTTTTGGCAATGGCGATCGCGGGCGGACTGGCGGGACTCACCGGCGCGAATGAATTGCTCGGCGTGAACCACTATCTCGCGAACGCGTTTTCTCCGGGCTATGGCTTTGACGCGATCGCGCTCGCGCTGCTCGGCAAGTCCAATCCGTTCGGCGTGCTCATCTCGGCGCTGCTCTTTGGATTTTTGCACAGCGGCGCGACGCGGATGCAATCGCTCGCCAATGTGCCGGTCGATATCATTTCAATTATGCAGGCGCTCATCATCGCCTTTAGCGCCGCACCCGCCATCGTGCGCTGGATTTATCGCGTGCGCGCGACGCGCGTAACCGAACGCGAAGTTTTTACGCGCGGCTGGGGAGGGTGAGCGATTTCAGATTTCGGATTTCGGATTAGAAATCTTGTTGAACCGCAATCCGCAATCCGCAA
>JBBSHK010000770.1:0-1493 GCA_038253185.1 Anaerolineae bacterium
AAAAAATATTTTCTACAAAGTAACCGGCGATCCAAACGATAAAGAAATCAAACGGCTGCAACCGATCGTCGACGAAATCAACCAGCTCGAACCCGAGTACGCCAAACTGAAGGACGAGGAGCTCGCGCGTAAGACGGAAGAATTTCGCGCCGAGTTTTTGGAAGACGTCGAGCCAAAACGCCGCGCGCTGGACGAATTGAAAGCGCAGTTCGCGAACGAGGTCGAGGACGACTATCGCAAGCAATTGGAATTGCAGGTCAAAGAACGCGAAAAAGAACTATTGAAAGTGGAGCAAGCTACGCTCGACGCGATCTTGCCCGACGCTTTCGCCGCGGTGCGCGAAGCCTCGCGACGGCACGATGGCAAGCGCCACTTTGATGTCCAGTTGATGGCGGGCATCGTGCTGCACGAGGGCAAGATTGCCGAGATGAGGACGGGTGAAGGCAAAACGCTGGTGGCGACGTTGCCGCTTTATCTCAACGCCATCTCAGGTCGCGGCGCGCATCTGGTGACGCCCAACGATTATCTGTCGCGCGTCGGCGCGGGGTGGATGGGTCCAATTTATCGGCGGCTCGGGATAAAGACCGCAGTGGTCTCTCACGAGTTCGGCGGAATCTATGACCCGAACTATAGTGATCCGAATCCGCACGGCGATGATCGCCTGAATCATTTTATTCCGGTGGCGCGGCGCGAAGCATACGCCGCCGATATTTTGTACGGCACGAACAACGAATTTGGTTTCGATTACCTCCGCGACAATATGGTGGTTGATTTGTCGCAGATGGTGCAGCGCGAACTGCATTATGCCATCGTCGACGAGGTAGACAATATTCTGATTGACGAAGCGCGCACACCGCTGATTATTTCGGGACCCGCCGAAGAATCGTCGAAGGACTATCAGCGTTTCGCCGCGCTGGTGCCGCGATTCGCGCCGGAGCAAGACTATACGCTCGACGAAAAATTGCGCGTGGTGACACCGACGGAGCAGGGCATCGAAAAGATGGAGCGGCTGCTCAGTATCCCGCCGAACAAGTCGCTCTACGATCCAGAATATCTGGAGTTGATCGCGTACTTTGAAAACGCGCTCAAGGCGCAGGTGCTTTTCAAAAAAGATCGCGACTATGTGGTCAAAGACGGCGAGGTAGTCATCGTCGATGAGTTCACCGGACGGCTGATGTTCGGTCGCCGCTATTCCGAAGGTTTGCATCAGGCAATCGAGGCAAAGGAAGGTGTCAAGGTCCAACGTGAATCGCTGACGCTGGCGACAGTCACCTTCCAGAATTATTTCCGAATGTACCACAAGCTCGCGGGCATGACCGGGACGGCGAAAACGGAAGAGGAAGAATTCGGGAAGATTTACAATCTGGACGTGGTCGTGATTCCCACTAATCGCCCGATGGTGCGCGCTGATTCGGCGGATATGATATTCAAAAACGAAGAAGCGAAATATCGCGCGGTCGTTGACGAATTCTAGCAGATGAATGACGTAGGGG
>JBBSHK010000771.1:0-1481 GCA_038253185.1 Anaerolineae bacterium
ATAATCTCCGCGACCGCGCGGGTTAATATTTGATCGAGTGGGAGAGACATTGGAGGTTGGCTGATTGGTGCGCTTTCGAAGGCGCGCCGATTGCAGAGTGGTGATGCGTCAACATGCGCGTTGCGACTTGTTCGTCACTTGTAACTTTTCGCTTTATCGATGCGGTGTTGGTTTGGGTGTCTCGCTCGGCTGCACCGTCGGGACTTGCGCGGGATCGACCGGACCGACAAGGTCGGATTGAATAATCCAACGATACGTGTTGCTCGCCAGAGGATCGGTCTTGCCATTCCAGCACGTGATGAGAACCGCGTGCGGCTTGCCATCTTCCTTGAGAACGTCGCGCGCATGTTGCTCCCGTACCGCCAACGGCTCACCTGCCTCTTTTAACGGATACGACTTGGTCACGTGGTACTGGAACACGCGATTGGCGGCGTCGAACATATAAATCAAGTCGCCCTCTTTGAGATCCCATAATCCCGCAAAAAGTCCCTTGCCGTAAATATTTGGTCCTGTCAAATTGTGGTGCCCCGAAATCACCATGTTACCTTGTTCGCCCGGCTTGACCGAATTATTCAAGTGACCCACCGCATCGTACGGTATCACCCAGTCCGAGTACAAAGTGCCCTTTTGCTTGATGGTCGTCCAGGTCGCGTCCTTTACCGCATAGTCCATCTTGACCGCGGGAATGACGAGGCGCTTGGGGTCCTGTCCCATTCCTTTCGGCATACCCGCGCTCGGCGGCGTAGCAGTGGGTTGAGGTGTGCTGGTCGCGGCAGGCGTTGGTGGCGGTGTCTCGGTATTGGCGGCGCGGCTCGGCGCTTGTGTTGCGGTGCTTGCTATTGCCGCGCGGCTCGGCGTTGCTCCCTCCGAGGTTGCGCCGCAACTCGCGAGCAAAAGAATTGAGAATAGGCACAAAGCGCCCATGACTTGAAGAAAAATTGTGCGTGAGTTCATGCTCGCTGTACCTACCTGATAAATTTTCATATCGGCGGAACGGGTTTCTTGCAGCTGTGTTCTAGCCCCGAACGGACGGAACTTGACTGGCATCGGTCTTGGCGACCAGCTTTGTCACTACGATCCAACGAAAAGTATTTCCCGAAAGAGGCGCATTCGCCCCGTTCCAGCACGTGATAAAAGTCGCGACCGGCTTGCCGTCGTCTGCAAATATTTGCCGCGCATGCTCTTCCCGTATCGCGTTTGGCTCGTCAAGTTCTCTCAAGGCGTAGGAGTGATCGACGCGGTAAACAAACACGCGATTCATTTCGTCAAAGATATAAATTGGATCACCGACTTGCAGATTCCACAAACCCGCGAATTGTCCCAAGCCAAATGTATCGGGCGCGATCAGATTGTGATGTCCCGAGAGGACCATATTGCCGGCTTCGCCATCGTTGACCGTCGTGATGAGATGACCCACCGCGTCGAACGGAATCTGCCACTCGGACACTTGTTGTCCACCTTCGTACACGACTTGCCAGCCC
>JBBSHK010000772.1:0-1479 GCA_038253185.1 Anaerolineae bacterium
AGCCGCTGACTGCGGAAAAGTTCGAAATCAAATAAGTTGACCTGACCCCGTAAATCCTCTCGCAAGAGGTCTCGCGTCGGCGAGACCTCTTGCGACCTCTAACTCTTTATCTCTGTTTTGATGAACGCCGATTTTACGCGCGTTGACGCCCTCGTAGATCAAAATCTCGGCACTGCCTTTCCCGCCGCGCAAATCGAAATCCTCGTCGGCGGCGCAACCGTTTTCTCACGCGCGTGTGGCTGGCTCGATCCCGAAACCAAAACGCGCGCCACGGACCCAGCTACCCGTTTCGACCTCGCCTCGGTGTCCAAGCTTTTCACCACTGCCGCATTTATGACGTTGGTGGAAGCAGGACGCGCCGCGCTCGACCAACGCGTCTCTGAAATATTTCCAGAATTCAGTGGTGAGCGTCCGATCGCGCCCTACCCCGATCCGCTGCATCCGGGTGGATGGGTCGAGGTCGTGCCTGCGAACGGCGCGCGGGCGGATGCTTCGCAAATAACGTTTCGCCATTTGCTCGCGCATCATTCCGGTTTACCCGCGTGGCTGCCGTTGTGGAAAATGGATTCGCGCGAGCAGGGGCGCGACGCGGTGTTCCATACCGCGTTCGCCTACCCGACCGGCACGCGCGTGGTGTACAGTGACATCGGTCTAATTCTGCTCGGCTGGGCGATTGAAAAAATTGCGGGGAAGAATCTGCGCGAGGTCGTACGCGAACGCGTCACCGCGCCACTCGCGCTCGATTCGATTCAATACGGAGCGCTTGAAGGCGACAATCTCGCGCCAACGGAATTTTACGCGCATCAAGGCAAGCGGATGTGTGGTGAGGTGCACGACGAAAATGCGTGGGCGCTCGGCGGCGCAGCAGGACACGCGGGACTGTTTGCGAACGCGCGCGAGGTTGGAGCGTTCGGCGAAATGTTTCGACGCGGCGGCGCGCTGTTATTGAAAAAAGAAACGGTTGAGGAAATGACACGCCTGCAGGCGCAAGACGGCGCGGTGCGGCGCGGCGTCGGTTTCGCGTTGTGGTCGCCCGACCCGGAAGCGAGCAGCCATCCGTTGAGCGAACGCGCCTATGGGCATCTCGGCTTTACAGGGACATCGTTATGGATCGATCCGTCGCGCGACTTGGTGGTGGCGTGCCTGACCAATCGCGTTTATTACGGGCGCACGGGCGCGGATGTCATCACACCCTTTCGTCGCGAGCTTCATCGCGCGATTTGTAAAGTTCTCGACGCGTCGTGAGATTTTATTCGCCGCGCGTGCCGTCTCACTCTTTGCCCAGCAGTTCGCGCGCGATCACAAGGCGTTGGATGTGCGCGGTGCCTTCATAAATTTGCAAGCCCTTGATATCGCGATAATAACGCTCGACGGGGTACTCGTTCGAATAGCCCCGCCCGCCGTGTAACAGCACGGCATCGCTCGCGGCTTGCACCGCGATTTCGGTCGCAAAGAATTTCGCGATCGAGATTTCGCGCG
>JBBSHK010000773.1:0-1453 GCA_038253185.1 Anaerolineae bacterium
AGCGATTTTTTTTTCGCGAGCAGATCGCTCGCGGAGGAGTTGGCCGTGATTTCGGGGGCGCCCCAGATGGCGAGCAGGTCGTCGATGATTTGAAATGCGATGCCGAGATTTTCGCATTAGCGCGCCATAGGCTGAATCACGCCGACGTCCTGTGTTCCAATTCGCGCGCCGATTTCGGCGGAGGCGGAAACCAGCGCGGCGGTCTTGCCCCGCACCATTGTGAAATAATCCTCGACCGTCACGCGGGCTGAATTTTCAAAGCGCAGGTCGAGAAATTGCCCCCGAGTAATCGCGAAGGTCGCGGTGTCAAACCTGTGCTGTACAGAACGGTACGCCTCGGGCGAGAGCACCTGGCTCACTCCGTCGAGCGCGAGGCGCGCGAGCACAAACATCGCATCGCCCGCGTTGATCGCCTGAGGCACGCCCCACACTTTCCAAACGGTCGCGCGCCCGTGACGGAAGAGACTGTTGTCCTGAATGTCGTCGTGGATCAGCGAAAAATTGTGAACGAGCTCTAGCGCGGACCCCGCGGGCAATGCCTCGCGCCACCTGCCGCCGACGGCTTGACAGCACCACACACACAGCAGCGGACGAAATCGTTTCCCGGTTTCGCCGAGTGATTCGCGCCCGTCTGTATCCATCCAGCCGAGGTGATATTGAAAGATGTTGAAAAAATCGCGATAGTGCGCGTCGGAGGCGAACGCGTCGGGAGCAGTCGCGTTTTTCAGCTCTCGCTCAATCGCTTGCAAATACACAGAGCGGTCGGGCAGATTCACCAGTCTCCTTTTCGCGTTCAGATTTTTTCGAGGAACGGTGTGTCGCGTAACGCCGGGAGATTCTGCGCGCCGATTCCAAACATTGCCACGCGTAGTTGCGAACAAAGCACATTGATGCCGTCGATAGTGGCTTCCGTTGAAATGTTCGCGAGCTTGAGCAGCGGGGAAGCAAGTCCGGCAAGCGTTGCGCCGAGCGCCAGCGCTTGCGCAACCTCGAGACCGTCGCGCATACCGCCGCTCGCGATCACCGGCAAATTGGGCGCGCCGCGACGAACCCGCCGTAAACTTTCCGCAGTGGGGATGCCCCAGTTCCAAAATCGTTGACCGAGCGCGCGCAGTTCGGGCGTCGGCGCGCGCCGCGATTCCACGGCTGCCCACGAGGTGCCGCCGGAGCCAGCCACGTCAATCGCCGCAACGCCGGCGTTCGCCAATTTGCGCGCGACCTCTTCGGAAATTCCAAAGCCGACTTCCTTGACCACGACCGGCACGCTCAACTCGCGACAGACTTTTTCAATCTTGCTCAACAGATTTTTCCAGTTCGTGTTGCCTTGAGCTTGCAACGCCTCCTGCATCGGATTCAAGTGGAGCACCAGCGCGTCCGCAGAAATCATCTCAACTGCGCGCCGGCATTGCTCCACGCCATAGCCATAGTTTAACTGCACCGCGCCGAGATTGGC
>JBBSHK010000774.1:0-1449 GCA_038253185.1 Anaerolineae bacterium
CACATCGACCGGAATACCGCGCCCGTTGTCGGTGACCGCCACGACATTGTCTTTATCAATCGTGACGGTGATTAAATCGGCTTTGCCCGCAAGCGCTTCGTCGATGCCATTGTCCACGACTTCAAAGACGAGGTGATGCAGACCGCGAATGTCGGTCGAGCCGATGTACATACCGGGGCGGCGGCGCACTGCCTCCAACCCTTCGAGCACCGTAATTTTTGACGCGTCGTATTGATCCGTCGGCGCGTTATTCGTATCCACTTTTACTCTTGGCATCTTTCTCCTCAAAGAGCGAATAAAAAATTTAGCTTGCGTTTCTTTGGCTAGAGTAATTCGCCCTGACTGCTTGACAAGCACCTCCTCTTACAGCTCGCCCTGATAGGGGAGCAAGCGAGGGGATGCTCTCTCCATTTTTATTTTAACGCAATGTGCAACTTATTCGCGTTTTCAACTGTCATTTCGAGGAGCGCAGTCTGCGACGAGAAATCTCAGCGTGAGGCGCATCGAGATTTCTCACTTTGTTCGAAATGACAGAAAGAGTTGCACATTGGGTTATTTTACTCTTCCCACCGGGCGCGCCCGCGCCCGTATTTTTTCCATCCAGATCATCCGGTCTTGATAAAAGACCATCGTCGCGGCAAGCAGCGACGTACCGATATAGGCATTCGCCGCAATCGCCAGAATCACGCCCACCGGCGTAACGGTCAGCCCATGCCACAGTAGCGACAAGCCTCGATCCAAGAACACGACGAGCACGACGAGCACAATGGCTGACCAGAAATGTGCCCGAAAAAGAAAAATACTGCGGCGAATCGCCTCGACCAGTCCTGCTTGATTGAGCGCCAGCGCGCTCACGGTGAAAAATAAATAAATCGCGATCCAGAACCAGCCCACAGCCACGATTCCGAGGATGAACGAACCGATTTCGCCGCCCAGCGGACCAAAGGATTGCGCGATGAGCACGACCAAACCGAGCGCGAACAGGATCGCGCCGAGCACCAGTGAAAACACGATCAAGCGTAGCCACAATGTGCCTACACGCGGCAGCCAAGCCAAGCGCGGCGCATTCTCAAGCGGGCGCACACCCTGCGCGACCGCTTCGATATAAACTGCCGCGAGCAACAGTCCGAGAAAAAAGAGCGGCACCAACAAAAAGAGAGCAAAGACGCCCGACTCGATCGGAATCGTAAAAGCGAGCGCGTTGATTGGACTGTGCAGGTCGAGCGTATCCAACGCCAGCAGTGACGGCAGGCGCGCCACAGAATTCAACGCAGACGCGACCAAGCCCAAAATATTCAGCGATTCGATAAATTGAGCCGCGGCAAGTCGCATCTGCTCGGCGCTCGCCGCGGCATCCGGCGTCGCGTCCGACGTATCAATAAATCCGTTGAGCGAAAAGCGAAAGAGCGACGACACGGAAAGCCGCGGCAAGAGCCAAAGGCTCAGGTC
>JBBSHK010000775.1:0-1442 GCA_038253185.1 Anaerolineae bacterium
AGGAACGTGACCACGCGCCCAACTTCAATCGGCTGCACATGACGATTCATCTGACGCGGCTTCATCTCTTTCACCAATTCTTTTGGATCGCCACCCACGCGCGCCGTAATCCATTCCGCCACGCCGAGCAGCATTGGCGTATCGACACCGCCGGGGCACACCGCGTTCAGGTTGATGTTGTGCTCCGCCCATTCGCCCGCGAGTGAACGGGTGAGATTGATCACCGCGGCTTTGCTCGCGTTGTACGCCGCCATATTGGGATAACCAACCTTGCCCGCATTCGACGCAATGTTCACCATCGCGCCGCCGCTCCCCTGCGCGAGCATTTGTTTCGCCGCGAGCTGGCAGCACATAAACAGCGCGGACACATTGACCTCAAAATGAAAATCCCAATCACTCGGTTGAATGTCGAGCGCGGCGTCCATCTTGACCACACCCGCGTTGTTCACCCAACCGTCGAGCCGACCAAATTTTTGGACGACCGAAGTAATTGCGGATTCGACGCTCTCGCGTTGAGTGACATCGAGCCGCAACGGCAGCGCCCGCCGTCCTCGCTGCTCGATCAATTGCGCGGTCGCCTGAACCGATTCAAGTGTGAGATCGCCGATCCCGACATCCGCGCCCGCTTCCGCCAATGCTTCAGCAATCCCGCGCCCCATACCGCGTCCCGCGCCGGTGACAAAAATTATTTTATCTTTGAGCAGCATTCAAGAATCACCCCCTCACCCCTCCTTATTAAGGAGGGGGAGGTTAAAAAATCTGATGCGTCATCACGCCGCCGTCAACCGTGAGACTCGCGCCAGTGATCCAACGCGCGGCGGGCGACGCGAGAAAGAGACACGCATCCGCGACATCTTCAGGCATCCCCAAGCGCTTGAGCGGCGCGGTCCTTTGCCAGCGCGCGACACCCTCTTGCCATGCCGCTTCAATTCCTTCGCGCCAAATCAAACCCGGCGCGACCGCGTTCACGCGAATATTATATTCTGCCAACTCGAACGCGGATGCGCGCGTGTACAACAGCACGCCACCTTTCGCCGCGTTGTAATGGCTGTGGCGCGGCGCGGGATTTTCCGCCTCAATCGAAGTGATATTCACAATCGCGCCGCCACTGCCCTGCGCGATCATTTGCTTCGCCGCGGTTTGCGTACACAGATGCACGCTTTTCAGGTTCGCGTCAATCACCTCGTCCCACTGCGCGGTCGTCATTTCGAGCACGCTGTGCAATGGGTACGTTCCCGCGTTGTTGATCAGCACATCAATGCTGCCGAATTCTTGCGCCGCGCGTTGGAATAAATTTTGCGCGTCGTCTGCGCGCGCGAGGTCCGCTTGCACCGCAATGGCGCGGCGTCCCATTCCCGAAATCTGTTCCACGACCTGGCGCGCGCCCGCCTCGCTTGAACGATAATGCACGACCACATTCGCGCCGGCTTCGGCGAAACGCA
>JBBSHK010000776.1:0-1434 GCA_038253185.1 Anaerolineae bacterium
GCCCATCATACTCACAACCGATGCACGCTGCGCCGATTCCGCGCGCCGCGGCGACCGCCACCAAAGTCGCGGCATAGAGAAACACATCCGTCATCTCGTTCACGGTTTGGCGGTAACCCAGTTGCTTTGAAAATCCATTTTTCCAAATCGAGCGCAAGTCACTTTTTACTACCACCACTTCACACTCACGCCGTTCCGTAATGGCGCGTAGAACTTGCGCGCGTTTGCGCGTCGAATGGTCTTTGAAGGGCGGCATCTCGGATTGCGTGTTGACCAGTAATGGTCGTTCGGTCAACTCGGCGAGCAGCGCGGCTTGTAACAAACTTTCCTTGCCGCCGCTAAAAGCGGCGGCACAACGCGCCGTACTCGAAGGCAGATCAATCTCGGACAACAACTCACCCCCACACTCGATCGCGACAGTGCGCGCGAGATCAGTCGTGCCGCGATAGCTTTCCAAGCTCACGCGTTCCGCATCGAGTAAACGTAACCAGAACTCGATCTCGCCGGAAGCGAGTGTAATCGGAAGGACAACCCGACAAGGACGCAGCAAATTCCAATGACTGTGCAGAGCCAAGAGCACGACCGACCAGCAAAGTTTCAGTGGCAAGCTGCGCGGGTCAAGTGCGTCGCCAAAATCGAGGGTGAACGAGGTCTGTTTGTACAGCGCTGTGGCGGGGTCAACGTGCCATTCGACGCGTATTTGTGAGGCATCCCGTTGGAGGGGAAGGAATCGTATTACCTGCACGGCGAATCAAAAGAATCGCGTCAGCGCGCTCGCGCCACAAACAGCGCGACCAAGCCGCCGAAACTCAATCCGATCACAATTGCCAAAAGTGCTGCAGCGACGATCAGCAATCCAATCGCAATCAGAATCGCGCCAAACGCGCGCGCAATCGAAAACTGCTGCGCGACCGCAGTGGCTTTGATATAAATCACAGTCTCCCACAATATGATGACGAGGAGGATCAAACTGCGGAGCGCGCCCAAGCCCGCGCTGCCCGAGGCGTTCACCCCATATTCGACCGCACTCATCGCGCCGCGCAAAAAATCGGGCGCATAGGCGAGCGCGGTCAGTCCGAGCATCTGCGCCAGACTCGCGCGCCCGCCGAGCCAGCGCGAGGCGAGATGCGCCAACAGACCGGCGATGAGCAAGAATCCCATAAAGCCACTCGTGAAAGGTTCGGCGAGCGTTTCACCCAGCCACCGCAGCGCGTCCGCAAGAGGGCGCGAGGCTTCACCCGCGCGCGGCGGCAAGTGCGAAATCTCATAGACCATCGCCGCGCCCTCGCGAATATAAGCGCCGAGTAACTCCTCACCCGCAGAGCCGCGGTACGAATTCTCAAATCCACGGACCGCCTGATTGACGAACTGTTCCTCCGTTTGAACATTGGTTCCGCGCGTAATGAGCGTCGTGGTCGCGGCGACCGCGCCGGA
>JBBSHK010000777.1:0-1429 GCA_038253185.1 Anaerolineae bacterium
CCCGTTCCTCCACCCGTAATCAAAAGACGCATTCTTTTCCTTGTTCACCACCGGCGGTTCGCTCGTGACGCGCGGTTTACTTTTCACCACCGCGGGCGCGGGCTTGCCGCGCGAGATGCTTAATAAAAGTCCAATGCCCGCGAGCGCGGTGACGAGCGACGACCCGCCAAACGAGATGAATGGCAGCGGCTGTCCCGTTAACGGCAGCAATTGTGTGACCACGCCGATGTTGACGAATGCCTGAAACGTCAGCCAAAAAGTCACGCCCGCCGCGAGCACGCGACCAAAATCATCCGGCGCTTTCGATGCGACGCGAAAACCGCGATACGCCAGCGCGAGAATTAATCCGACCAGCAGCCATGTGCCGACCAAGCCGGTCTCTTCCCCCCAGATCGCGAAAATTCCGTCCGAGTGCGCGAGTGGCACATAGCCGTACTGCCCGCCGCCCGTGCCCAATCCTTTGCCGAAGAGTCCACCCGACGCGAGCGCGATGAGTGTTTGTGCCAACTGCCACACCTGATCGCTCGGCACTTTGAACGGATCAATTGTCACGAGCGAGATGCGGTCCATCGCGCGGTGCGATTGCGAAATCAATCCGACCGCGGTCAACCCTCCGATCAATACGCTCAAGCTGAATTGAATCGCGTCCGCGCCCGCAATAAAAAACATCGCGAAGGCAGTGAGCGCGATCAAAATCGCCGTGCTGTAATTTGGCTCGAGCGCGATGAGACCCGCGACCAGACCGACGAGAATGCTGAACGGAATCAGACCGTAAATAATTTTCCGCAGCTTGGTGCCTTTCGACGTGACCCACGCCGCGATGTAAATCACGGTCACGATCTTTGCCAATTCACCCGGCTGAAATGAGCCGTTTACCAGCCACCGTTTCGCGCCTTGCTCTTCTTGCCCGAATACGAGCAGCAGCGCGAGACTGGCGAGCGTCACAATCATTGCGGGCACGGCGATGCGCTGAAGCAAGTGGTAATCAAGACGCGTGAACAAGAAAATCAGCGCGGCACCGATCACCAACGCCAGCGCATGTTTCTCGACCGTGCTCAGCGGATCCTCGCGACCTTGTTGCAGATTAGGACCGAACGAAACGCTGTAGATCGTGAGCAGACCAATCGTGACCAGCGCGCCGACGATGAGCAGCAGCACATAGTCGGGATGCGTAGTCTCGTCTGCGCTCGTTTTCGTCGGCGCAAAAAATCGGATTCGGCGTAATGTTTGAACAGACATAATTCATCCCATCGGTGAAATTTTCAAGTGAAGTGATTAACCACAAAGACACGAAGGTTCATTTTTTTACTTAATGGCTTGCGGCCTTGTGCTGTTTCCTCTAACTCAGTTCCTGTACGATTTCTCGAAATCTATCTCCACGCTCGAACTCGTTCGCGAACATTCCAAAGCTCGCCGCGCCGGGTGAAAG
>JBBSHK010000778.1:0-1413 GCA_038253185.1 Anaerolineae bacterium
CAACGTCTCTTGCGTAGACCGAATTTCCCGCGCAAGCATGAGTGCGCCCTTGACCGCGGTGCGCGCATCCGACGCCAGTTCGCGAATGTGCGCCGTAATGTTGGCGTCGTTTTCCAGTTCTTTCAACAGCGCGCTCGCGTCCATCAGCCAAGTAATCTGCGTCTCAAGCTCACGATGCGACCAAGTGGGTAAGGGTGTCATGATTCAGAAAAGGTGTGACAGGCTGCGGTATGATGAAAGTGAGCCACTGCGAGCCTCGGCGCGTACCACTTCAACTCAAAACTATTTATTGAGTAGCGACGCGTGCGCTCGCAGTGGCGCGCCACTATGAATCCCCGCGATCGTTCTCCCCCTAGAAAATACCGGCGTATTCGTCGTCCGGCTGCGTCGCGGTCGGACGAAACTTTACTTTGGCAGGATGCGCCGAGGCGAAGACTTGCCGATTCTTCCAGCCGGCGAACTTTTTATTATCTCCGCTCAGTCTCGCCTTGCTCGTAGCGGCATATTTCGGATTGCACAAATAGCAGTGGCGCGGATTGTTCCGTTGGCGCTTCATTTCGAGTTCGTGCGCTCGCGTCACGTTGTGCCATACTTTCACCAGAATAAATTCCGACCCCCGCGCTTTTGCCGCAGCACAGAGACGCGAACCGTTGCCGGTTGCGTGCTCGTGCAATCGCCGCTCCAAGTCGTCGGAGATCCCAAGATAGTGACCGGCGTGTATGCCGCGCCGGTGCTGCGCTTGCGCGAGCGGCTTGGTAAAGTGCAAGAGATAAAGTGTAGGCATCATTGCTTTCCCTTTAGCGCGCCGTCAGCGCGAGGAGACACGCGGCGAGAGTGAACGCGACTGTGATCGCGGCGATGAGCGGCAGAATGCGCGGGGACGGCGCGCGGCGCGAGTCGACTGCTCCGCCCTCCACGATTCGCATGATCTCTTCGGCGCGGGGTCGCTCCCCGCGCAGGATGTAACTCTGAGCGTCCATCAACATGCGGTCGCGTGGACTGCTGGGGTTGGGCTGTGACATCGTTGTCCTCCAATTCTGGTTCGGCTTGAATGTCGGCTTCCGCGAGGGCGAGCAAGGCGCGCTCACACATCTCGCGAGCGAGCAAATTTTCGACATCGAGTTCGCCGACGGGAGTGGGAAATAAATCGGTCATCGTCGTGCAAGTTGGCGAAAGGCATTCATAAATGATTCGGGCACGGGCAGGACCGTTTCCGGTTGCTGGTTCAGGGCTTCGAGCTCCGCGCGCACATCCGGCTCGTCGTACAGCGGCGAAACGCAGACGACGTAATCACCGGTGGGCTCGCACGGGTGAATTTGGCGGATGCCCTCGATCCGCTGAATTTGTTCCATCGCATCGGGCGTGGCGGTGATCACAAAGATTTTCGCGTCGATAAATCCCAAGCCAATGAGG
>JBBSHK010000779.1:0-1401 GCA_038253185.1 Anaerolineae bacterium
AACGTGAGTTATCATTCTGAGTCAAATGAAGAATCTCTGGCAGAGTCAACCAGAGATTCTTCGTCGCAATCCTTCGACTCCACTTCGTTCCGCTCAAGATGCGCCTCAGAATGACATTGAATTACGCGCTCGTCGTCGGCTGATTCTCACTTGGCTGTGGCTCGTGCGCGCGGCGGTGCCATTCGTCGAACATTGGCGGCGCGCCACCTTGCCAATTGCCGCGCGCTCCTTGCCCACTCCAGCCGCCTCGACCGCGCCAGCCCCAGAACGCTGCGCGGAAAAGTCCGAACAGCAGGAAGATAAAGAAGAGCGGGAACAGCAGCCCAAGAAATCCAAAACCGAACGGTCGGAAGAAAAATGGTCCGCCGTAATACGGATAGGGTACGCCGCCGTTCGGCGCGACTCCGTTGGGCGCAAGGTTACCGCTCTGCGCCAAGCCCTGCGCGACACCGGCATTGTAAACCCCGCTGCCGATGCCGAACAGGACGCCGATCAAGACCAACACGAACAAGATTCGCAAAATGATTCTGCCTGACATTTTTTTCTCCTTGAGAAATTTATTTTCAATCACATTATGGCGCGCGATTGTGAATGAATTATGAAGATACGATGGAGAGTTGAGGTCGCACGCGCGCAGCGGATCGTTTCTGCTATCGTTATGAATTGAAGGAGCTTGAGGCGAGAGGAGGACAAAATGCTCAGAGCGATTCTACGCAGCATCTTTTACACTATTGTGATTAATGGACTGCTGCGGATCATTTTCCGACGAGGACGGAAACGTTACATCTAATCAAAACGAGAGTGTCCGGAAATGGCACTCTCGTTTGCTTTTGAAAAAAAGATTGTGCTTACGCGGTGGTCTGCAACTGGCGTTGCGCGGAAAATATTATCACCGCCGCGAACACGCCAATGGCGAAAAGCATATCGCCGAAAATTAAATAGAGCATAATTTGCGGACCTATCGATTCGAACAATTGTCCGATCAGCCACGGGAGAAACATTCCGCCCGCGCCCGCGCCGACAAAGAACCAGCCGGTGACGCGACCGGTGATCGTCATCCGGCGCTCCGCAAACGAAAGCATCGTCGGAAAAATGGACGCCATCGAGAGACCGACGGTGAACGCGCCCACCCAAATCGCGAGCAGCGAATTCGGAAAGAGTACGATGATCGCAATTCCCGCGAGGCAGCCCAAGAGATCGGCAAGCAGAATGGAGCGCGGTCGAAAGCGACGCGCGACGGGAATCGCCAACAAGCGCCCGAGCGTGAGCGAGCCCCAAAAGGCGGAGGTCAAAAACGCGGCGACCGTTTCCGTCGTCAGTTGACGCGCGACGGTATAGGTAAAAATCCAGCCGCCAAAGCTCGCCTCTGCGCCGACATAAATAAAAAAGAAAATCGAGATG
>JBBSHK010000780.1:0-1400 GCA_038253185.1 Anaerolineae bacterium
CTCATTCACCAGCGCGATGTTGACGCTGCGAAAAATATTTTCGAGCAGCTTGGACATCTCCGCGGCGCGGGGCGACGAGACGATATGCACTTGCGGCGTCAATTGTCGCAGCAGCCGCGCCGCGAGTTCTGCCGACCGCGGGGTGAGTCCACCCAAAACTTTGGGCGTGTTCTTGACATTCCAGCCCGCGCTGCTCACCGCGCCCGGATCGATTCGCTCTGGTGAGAACGCGAGATGAAAATCGCGCCCCGCCCTCAACCCGCTCTGCTCCAAAATCGGCAGCACCACTTCTTCCGTCGTGCCGGGATAGGTCGTGCTCTGGAGAATGACCAACTGGTCGCGATGCAAGTGCGCGCGGATCGAATCACTCGCGGCTTTGACCATGGTCAAATCAGGTGCTTTCATTTTGTCGAACGGGGTCGGCACGCAAATAAAAATAATATCGGCAGCGGCGAGCACCGACCGGTCCATCGTCGCGACCAGGCGTTCTTTTGCGCGGAGCGCGGCAACGGTTTCAGAAGCAACATCCGGGATATAACTCGCGCCGCGTTCAATGCTTTCGATCTTGCGCGGGTCGAGATCGATGCCCGTCACGTGAAAACCGATTTCGGCGAACGCGACCGCGAGGGGCAGCCCCACATAACCGATACCAATCACGGCGATGCGCGCCGTCCGCGCGTCAATTTTTTCATCGAGCGTGGTCAAGATGTTCGGTTCAATAGCCAGCAAAGTCATAGTTCTCTCATTCCAAAGTAAACGTTTCTGCCGCGCGGTGCGACACGCTACCATTCCGTTCCAACCAAGTCAGCGCCAACAGCGCGCTCGCGGTCACGATCACGAAAAGGAGGAAGGCTTGCTCCACCGTCGCGAAGGGCAGCGCGGACGCGAGGGCGCCGAGCAACACACCCAACAAATAAATTACCAACACCGCCCGCCGCGGCGTCAGACCCAAGTTATTCAATCGGTGTGAAAAATGATCGCGCCCCGGGGTCGTGAGTGGATTCACGCCGCGGCGCAATCGCGAAATTACCACGAGCGTCGTGTCAAAAATGGGCACGCCTAAAACCAAAATCGGAATCATCCACGTGATCCGGTCAGTCTGCTCCAGAAAGCGCAGCTTGATCCCGACCGCCGCGAGCAGGAATCCAAGAAACAGACTGCCGGTGTCGCCCATAAAAATCGAAGCCGGATTGAAATTATAAACCAGAAATCCGAGCGACGCTCCAAGCAGCGCCAACGCCAGCGACGCCACCAGCACTTGACCGTGCGCCAGTGCAAACACCGCGAACCACGTCGCCGCAATTGCCGCCACACCACCCGAAAGTCCGTCCATATTGTCGAGCAGATTAAGCGCGTTCGTAATACCTACGACCCAAAAAATTGTGACCGCGAGGTCGAGC
>JBBSHK010000781.1:0-1400 GCA_038253185.1 Anaerolineae bacterium
CCGATTCATTTGGCGCGGTCTACCTCGAAGCGTGGTTCTATCGCAAGCCGGTGATCGGCGCACGCGCCGGCGGGGTGGTCGAAGTGATTGACGAAGGGCGCGATGGCTTTCTCATCAACTTTGGCGACACCGACGCGCTCGCCGCGCGGATTGAGCAGCTGCTCGACGACCGCGCGCTCGCGCAATCGTTCGGCGAAGCAGGACGCGCAAAAGTTTTGGCGCAGCATACGTGGGATCGCAAATACGCGCTGGTGCGCGGGTTGTATCAAGACCTCGCCCGATGAGATGCTTGCACATTATCCACCGCTATGCGCCTTATGTCGGCGGCTCTGAACTCTACTTTCAAGAAATTAGCGAACGGCTGGCGCGCGAAGGCAACGACGTTTTTGTTTACACCACCGACGCGTGGGACCTCGAACACTTTTGGTTGCGCGGCAAGCGGCGGATCGAGACGCGCGCCGAAGAACACAACGGCGTTCACATCGAACGTTTCCCGGTGGAACGCTTACCTTTCTCGCGGTTCAGCTATCCTGCGCTGCGGCGTGCGATGGCAGCGATTGCGCGGCTGCCGGTGAGCGCTGCGCCGATTCTGTTTCAACTCGCGCGCTGGACCCCGCGTGTGCCTGCGCTCGAACGCGCGCTGGCGCATCTGGACGAATCCTTCGATCTCGTGCACGCCGGAAACTTTCCGCTCGATGCGATTGTCTACGCGGCGTATCGTTTCGCGCGCAAGAAAAAAATTCCGCTCATCGTCACGCCCTTCACGCATCTCGGCGAGGCGGGCAAGCGGCACGTCAGTCAGGATTACACCATGCCGCATCAAATCGAAATGCTGCGGAATGCGGACGCGGTGATCGTCCAGACGGATCTGGAAAAAGAAGCACTGGCGCGACACGGCATTCCGCGCGCGAAAATGCGGCGTGTTGGCATGGGCATCAATCCCGCCGCGTTGTGCGGCGGGGACGCCGCGCGTTTTCGCCAGCGCTATGATATTGATACGCCGGTAGTGTTTACGCTCGGCACGACCGTGTACGAAAAAGGCATGTTCCATCTCGTGCAAGCGATGGAAAAATTGTGGGCGCAAGGGCGCGCGGCGACGCTGGTGATCGCGGGACCATTGACGACGCCGTTCCAGAAATTTTTTGACGCGCAGTCGGCGCGCGTCAAGCAAAACACGCGCGTGCTCGGATTTATTCCACCCGACGAAAATCGCAATGACCTGCTCGCGGCGGGCGATGTTTTTGCGCTGCCCTCGCGCACCGATTCATTTGGCGCGGTCTACCTCGAAGCGTGGTTCTATCGCAAGCCGGTGATCGGCGCACGCGCCGGCGGGGTGGTCGAAGTGATTGACGAAGGGCGCGATGGCTTTCTCATCAACTTTGGCGACACCGACGCGCTCG
>JBBSHK010000782.1:0-1391 GCA_038253185.1 Anaerolineae bacterium
GCCAAACCCTCTGCCTGCGCGCGCAATTCCTCCTGATGATCGACGTTCGTCACCCGCGCGCCGTCTCCACTCTGAATCAATAACACATCGCGCCACCACGTCAGCCAGAGTTCGAGCAATTGTGGTAACTCGGCAGACTCTTTCGCCAGATCACCCGCGCGGGTGAGTCGCTCCGCGCGTCCATCGCGCCACAGCGCGGACAATGCCGCGAGCGCGTCGGCGCGCGCGGCGAGGAGTTTCAGATCGGCGCTCGCGCGGACTGCCCAGCCAAGACGCCCGCCGGACAAACGCGCGAGCAACTGCGCGTCTTGCCGCGCGACGCCCCATTTTTCTTGCAGCGCGCGCTCAACCGTTTCGAGCGGCAGTGGACGGAGCACCAATCTCTGGCAGCGCGAGGCAATCGTCGGCAGCAGCAGACTCGCATCTTGTGCGGTGAGAACCAAGTACGCGTTCTTGGGCGGCTCTTCCAGTGTTTTCAAAAACGCGTTCGAGGTCGCATCATTCGATTCCTCAAAACGCCTCAATATCGCAACTTTGTACTTGTTCTCAAAGGGCGCGGTCGCCAGCCAATTATCAAGGTCACGAATTTGCTCTATTCGGAGAGTGCGCTTTTCGCGATCATCGCTGCGCGGTGGAGCAACCATTCCCAATTTTTCAAATTTCCAGTTTGGAGGCACGCCCTCGAGCACGCGGACATCGGGGCTAATATTTTTTTGAAGCTTGACACAGGCGTTGCACACACCGCACGGCGGATTTGCGTTCGTGCATTCCAACCGACGCGCCAGCGCGCGTGCCAGTGTGGTCTTGCCGACACCGTGCGGACCGGTTATGAGAAAAGATTGTGCGGCGCGTCCTGCCGCGATCGCGCGCTCGAGCGAGTCCACTGCCCACGCGTGTCCTACCACACCCCAGCGTTCGTTCAAATCATTTCCGCCGGCCACGTTCTGATTCTAGCATAAAGCCGAGAGTTCATACAACTATTTTTCGCGCGCGGCTTGAGAACCCCTAACAATATGAAACTACAGGGACGAAAATTTCGCCCACCGTAGTGAAACACTTTAGGGTCTGTATGCAAAATGTGAAATAGCGTGTAAATTGGTGGTCATGGGAAACCGAGGCGACCTAACCAACGAGCAATGGGAGAAGATCGAAGCACTGCTCCCGAAACAAAAAACGAAACGCGGACGCCCAGCGCAAGATCACCGGCAACTCCTGAACGGCATTTTATGGGTGTTGCGTACCGGCGCACCCTGGCGTGACACGCCCGAGCGATACGGCAAATGGACAACTACCTACAGTCGATTTCAGCGCTGGCGCAAGTCTGACACCTGGGACAAGCTGTTTGCCCAGTTGCAAACGGCATTGGAACATGAGAGCAACGGCACACACCA
>JBBSHK010000783.1:0-1386 GCA_038253185.1 Anaerolineae bacterium
CTCCGGGCTTGGGTATGCCTCTGCGGTTCACTACGGGTCCGGATATTCGCAGCCACGCTCCGCTTCACCTTCTGGCATCCCCCAACCTCTCGCCTACAGAATAGACTTGGCAGATTAGAAGAACATTAGCGCGAGGTAAAAACGCGGTAAGGGAAAACGGTTCATCTCCGTTAACGCTTCCGGCTCAACCGCCCTTTTACCACTGAATAGATCACCGCGACCGCGACAATCCCCAGCGCAATCCAAAATAGAAATGACACGGCGTGAAACGCGAGGGAGGCGACGCGCAGAAAACAAAACGCGAGCGCCAGCGCAATGATCAGCCCCACGATACCGGCAAGCACGGGCTGGCCCTTGAGAATTCTCAACATATCCGATCTAGTCATCGCTTCGTGTCTCCTCTCCTACACTGGCGTGAGACGAGGGGTCATTTCTATTTAACGGCAGCCACATCGTAAAAGTACTGCCTTGATTCGGCGCGGACTCGACCGTGATTTTGCCGCCGTGCGCCTCGACCACCGACTTTGCAATCGCGAGACCCAGACCGGTGCCCGAAGTTTCACGTAGATTTTCCTGAGCGTCCGTCGAATGTTCTACGCCTCCATCGCGCGCCCGCGCCTTGTCGACGCGGTAAAATCGGTCGAACAAGTGTGGGATATTTTCCGGCGCGATGCCGATACCACTGTCGCGCACCGCCACGCGTGTCCAGTCCTCATCTTTTTCCAGCGAGAGTTTCACCTGACCGCCATTCGGCGTGTACTTGATCGCATTGTCCACCAGATTCAGCAACGCCTGTTTGAGGCGGTCGGGGTCGCCGATTACCGTCGCCTGGTCTTCTGCACCGAGTGACACCTTGACTCCATTCGCGAGCACCTGCGATTCGCGATAAACATCGAGCAGCAGCGTGTCCAATTCCACCGGCTGCTTGGCAAACGGCACACCTGCATCGGTTTGGGCGAGCAGCAACAAGTCAGCCACCATGCGGCTCATCCGCGACACTTCAGAATCCATTGCGACGAGGGCTTCATTGCGCGCGGCGGGGTCGGCTGCCGCGCCGCGGCGCAACAGATCGAGATTACCGCGCAGCGCGGTCAGCGGCGTCCGCAATTCGTGTGACACGTCTGCCACAAAGCGCTGCTGCGCGCGGAAAAATTCCTCAATCCGCGTCAGCATTTCGTTAAAGGTCGAGGCGAGACGACCGACTTCGTCGGAAGTGTTCTCGATTTCGATGCGCCGTCCGAGGTCGCCCGCACGGGTGATCGCCCGCGCGGTCGTGGAAACACGGTCAATGGGCGCGAGCGCGTTGCGCGCCAGCAGCGCGCCACCGACCGTCGCGATGAGCAAGCCGAGTACGATGCTCGCGCCAATCAGCGTCGCCAATTCTGC
>JBBSHK010000784.1:0-1377 GCA_038253185.1 Anaerolineae bacterium
CCATAATTCCCAATCATCTCTTGCGTCGCATTCGAGGTAATCCACTGCGCGAATTTTTCGGCGAGATCGTGATTTACATTGGGATGTTTCGCAGGATTGACAGGAATCACACCATAAGGATTCAATAAAAGCGGATCGGTATTTTGCGCGAGGTTATTGTCGCCGACGAGCACGATCAATTGCAGTTTGCTTTGCTGCGCGAGAAAAGTAGCGCGGTCGCTCAAGGTGTAGGCGCGTTTTTCGCTCGCTAACATAAGCGTCTCCCCCATTCCTTGACCAATGGATAAATACCACGCGCCGCTCGTTTGAATGCTCGCCTTTTTCCAAATGTCGAATTCTTTCGTATTCGTGCCGGACTTGTCGCCCCGCGAGGCAAAGGTGGATTGCGCCGACGCGATTTTCTTGAACGCCTCGACGGCGAACTTTTCACCGGCGATATGCGCGGGGTCGTCAGCCGGACCGACAATCACAAAGTCGTTGTACATCACATCGCGCCGGTCAATCCCATCACCCGCCGCGACGAAAGCATCCTCCTGTTCGCGCGCGTGCACCAATTCGACGTCGGCGTTACCGTCCGCGCCGAGCTTGAGCGCCTGTCCCGTTCCGACGGCGACCACCTTGACCTGCGCGTTAAGTTTCTTTTGGAAATCAGGAAGGATCACGTCGAGTAGTCCAGAATCCTGTGTGCTGGTCGTCGTCGCGAGGATCAGCGCGCGTGCCGGCGACGAGGTGGCGCTCGGACTTGGCGCGCCCGCGCACGCGCTAACCAACGCGGCAAGAATCACAAGTGAGAAAATAATTTTTCGCATGCTGCCTCCCACGCACGTTTATACTCGCGACCACGCGCGGAATTGGGAATACGATGCTCGAATTATATTCATGGCAGCATATTCCGACAAGAGCAATAAAAAGGGACGACACCAAAACACAACGCAAGGCATTTCGCCTCGCGGGCTCGTGTGAAATAAAACGGGGGCGCGAGTCATATGACTCGCGCCCGAGGCGTATGAGAAATCTTGATGACGGATTCCCTCACCTGGACTCATGACACTGTCGTTCCTTCCGACCACGACACCTTGCGGTAAATTTCGCGCAGCGCAACTTGGCAGTCCACCGAAGCGAGAGGCACCACCGCGTCCAAATCGGTGTAAGCCCGAAATATCCACTCGTCGTTATCGCCACGGCGATACAGTTCGACCCGCGCGTGTTCTGATTCGACGAACACGTATTCTTGCAGCGAGGCACCTGCTTATAGAAATTGAACTTCGCGCCGCGATCATACCCGCGAGTCGACTCGGACAAGACCTCGACGATCAACACCGGATTGGTCACCGTGTCATTGCGGCGCTCGACCATGCGCACCTTGCCGCAAATCAC
>JBBSHK010000785.1:0-1364 GCA_038253185.1 Anaerolineae bacterium
ATGAATCGAATGCGCGTGCAAGTCGCCGCGATACCATTGAGCACTCGAACGTGATTGAGCGCTGACCGGGGGTGGGGGGCGGGGGGCGGCAGGTGCGACAGGCACATCTGACGCGTTGACTTCCAGTCGCATCTCACACGGTGCGCCGGGCATAATCAGATGCGTGTCCACCACGACGGTCCACTCTCCGGGCTGAATCGGTCGAGTGAGATAACCGGGGGAGGCGTACTCCGCGTTGAGTGTGACCTCGTGCACATCACCGTGCCGATGTCCCGCGCCGCGAAAACCGGACGGATCGAACACGTTGAGTGTGAGCAGATTTTTGAATCCGTCCACTACCCACGGCGAGAAGGTCAGTCGGATATTTATTTGTGTGGCGTCTGCGGGAACATTAAACGTGAAGGGAATATTTTTCTTGGTATCTGATGCGGTGAGGGTGCGCGCGAAGGTGGCGAGGGCGGTCTTCATCAGTCAATACGACGCATTTCAAATTGGCTATGGGCGATGACTCATAACATTCACGACCTGCCCATTTGGATCACGGACAAAGAAGCGCCGTACGCCCCACGGGTCGTCCGTGAGCGCGTAAACAATTTCAAGACCATTTTCGACGGCAGCAGCGTGGACCGCATTTACGTCGCCAACCTCGACGGAGATGTCCGGGTGCAACCCTGAGGGGTCATCGTGGATGAGGCTGATCTGCGCGGTGGGATTGCTGGGCGAGACAAACGTGATTATCCATCCGAGATCCATAGAGACCTGAAACCCGAGGACGTTGACATAGAACATGCGGCTGTCGAGGAGGCGATCGGACTTGATATTGGGGACAGCTCTCCGAATGCTCATACTTGATCCCTCAACTCTGACCCAACCACCTGCCTCACCAATCTCACTTCTTCCATCAACGCCTCCTCACTCGGCAGATGCGATTCGAGATTAATCACTTGGACTTTCGGTGCGCGATCCAACACCCGGCGCAACAACTCAACGTCGCTCTCGCCAATGGGCAAGTGTCGGTCGAGCATCTGTTTACCGTCGTCGTCGAACGGACGATTGATGTGAATCTCGACCACTTTTTCTAGAGGTAACTTTTCCAAATATTCGCGCGGATTTTTCCAGCCCAAGTTGAACGCGCTGATTTGCGCGTGCGCGAGGTCGAGCAGCATATCGCAGCCAATCTCGTCAATCAATTGACTGAACGTGTCGGGTTCGCAGATGTACTCGTACGCGTTCGTCGGGTGATAGTTGAAATTTTCGAGCAGCAGCGGCACGCGGAGCCATTCTTTCAAACGTCTGCCATTGCGGATAATGTTGGCGAGGCAAATATCGCGCGGCTGCAACGCGCTCGCGGGCGCGCCGCGCCA
>JBBSHK010000786.1:0-1358 GCA_038253185.1 Anaerolineae bacterium
CACCTCGCGCAGTTTGTGCGAGATGAAAATAATCGACTTGCCTTGCGCCTTGAGATTACGCAAGACCTGAAAGAGATCGTCGGCTTCTTGCGGGGTGAGCACCGCGGTCGGCTCATCGAGAATCAAAATGTCGGCGTGGCGATAAAGCAGTTTGATAATCTCGACGCGCTGCTGGATGCCGACCGAAATATCTTTGATGTAGAGATGCGGGTTGACTTGCAAGCCGTACTGTGTCGAGATTTGCGAAATCTCGCGCGCCACTTTTTCGCGGTCGAGCACTACACCGTCGCGAATACTTTCAACTCCGAGCATCACATTTTCCGCGACCGTGAAAACCGGAATCAGCATAAAGTGTTGATGCACCATGCCGATGCCCAATTTGATCGCGTCTTGTGGTCCGTCAATTTTCACTGGCTGGTTGCGCACGAGGAATTCGCCCTCGTCGGGACGATACAGTCCGTAGAGAATATTCATCAAGGTGGTTTTGCCCGCGCCGTTCTCGCCGAGCAGCGCGAGGATTTCACCCTGATTGAGGGTCAGGTCGATGTGATCGTTCGCCAGCACACCGGGGAATTGCTTGGTGATGCCGCGTAGTTCGAGAATGGGAGGCATAGGTTAGTACCCGCCCTCCCCCGGACAACGGAGGAGGGCGGGCAGGGGACACGAATTATTTACCTGACGCGATGGCTTTTACGTCGATCTTGCCGGCGATGATGTCGGCTTTGATCTGATCGAGTTCTTTTTCTAGCGTCCCACCCATCATGCCCATGACCATGGCATCCTGATTGTGGAATGGCGCGAGTGAAACGCCGTCATTCGCCAGCGTGCCGCTGTAGAGTCCACCTTTGAACGTGCCTTTGGACGCAGACTCGATCGCAGTGTACACTGCAACGTCGAGGTTCTTGCGAACGCTGGTCAAGAGCACCGGGCAGGCGTCCGGGATCGAAACGCACTGGTCGGTGTCCACACCAATCGCGTGCACATTCTTTTCTTTCGCGGCGGTGAACGTTCCGTTACCGGTCAGACCCGCGACCGGCAGCACCACGTCCGCGCCTTCGTCGATCAACGACAGCGCCGTATTCTTGCCCTTGTCAGGATCGGTGAAGGTGTTGGTGAAGGTTCCTTTCTTGTCAGCGGTGCTCCAGCCGAGCACTTGAACTTTGTCGTTGTGCTTTTGGTTCCAGTACTTGACGCCGCCTTCAAAGCCCACCATAAAATCTTCGACCGGCGGAATGTCAACACCGCCGTAGGTCGCGACCTTTTTCGTTTTGGAAACGGCTGCCGCGAGATAGCCCGCCTGGAACGCGGCTTGTTCGACGCGGAAGGTCAGCCCGAGCACGTTCGGCAATTCTTTGGCG
>JBBSHK010000787.1:0-1358 GCA_038253185.1 Anaerolineae bacterium
AACCACGCGAGGCGAAAGGCAAGGGCGAACGCGAGAAATAAAGCGAGACCGACGACCAACGACGGACGATGAACGCGGTTTTTATTTTTGATTGCGGATTGCGGATTGTGGACTATCACCCTGCTGCTTTTCATTGTGGTCTGTCGTCTGTATTCCCGTCCGCCCTCAGTCAATCCGGTACAGCCAAATATTTCCAAAATCTTGAACGTGTGCCATGCCCGCGAGCGCATCCAGTCGGGCGCGCACCGCTGGCGAGTCCTTGATGCGATCCGAATGCACGACGACAAATCGCGCGCCCCACTTTTTCAAACGCGTTATCGTCGACGCTGAAGGAAAACTCTGCATATCTTTAACCAGCCCGTAATAGTCCGGCGGGATAAAAGTGCTATAACCGTTCACGCGTGGCTGCCAATCGTAGAGCGAGTAATAAGTGTACTCGACGTGCTTGTCCTGATCGGCAAAAGTGGGTGCGCCCATCGGCACTTCGACCACCGGTTGTCCGGGCGGCTGCGCGGCGAGAAATTTATACACGGGAGAAATCGACGCGCCCGCCGCGACCGACGCGAGCGGTAATGGCATCGCGGCGTACTCCACCAGAATCAACACCGCCAGTGCGACCAGCAGCGCGCCTTGCCCACTTCTCACGCGACGGCACAACCAATCTGCGCCGCACGCCGTCAGCATCGCGAGCGCGAGCATCACCAAAACCGCAAAGCGCGCCGGCGCGTTCAAACTCTTCAAGGGCGTGAGCACCAGACTGAGCCAATAGTACGGCAGACGAATCAACGACACCGGATTCGTCTCGCGCCCCAGTATGAGAAAAGGACCAAACGAGAGCACCAAGCCGACCAGCGCGAGCAGCGCAAAAAAAATCACCTTGCGCGGACGGTGTGTGAGGATGCCGAATGCTGCGAGCGCGAACACCGTCACGCCGGGGAAAAGTGGTTGACCTTTTGAAGCGATGTAAAAACCGCGCGTCAGTGCGCCATAGAGTCGGCTGCTGCCAACCGCCGCGACGTAACTCGCCGGTCGCGCGGCAAACAGTCGCGGGTCCCGACTCGCGCTGAAATGAAATTCGCGCTCAACCTGTACGAACGGAATCAGGAACGGCAGCAGCAACAGCGCCGCAATCCCCGCCGCTAATGCCCCATAAACCAGATGCGCGCGCGTGATACGATACCGGCGCAAAACAAAATCGACGCTCGCGTAGAGCCCCATCGCCAGCGCGAGAAAGAGCGCATAGTAGAGCGACGAGAGCGCGTTGAGCACGAAAAAAAACGCGGTGAGAAATGCGTTGTGCATTGTCGGCGTTCGCAAGCCGCGCCCG
The DNA here is from genome assembly GCA_038253185.1 of Anaerolineae bacterium. Taxonomy (GTDB): domain Bacteria; phylum Chloroflexota; class Anaerolineae; order UBA4142; family SHND01; genus JBBSHK01. The sequence continues at coordinate 1,328 of JBBSHK010000787.1, forward strand.
AGATACATCAAGGTGAGTGGCATCCACTGCG
>JBBSHK010000788.1:0-1345 GCA_038253185.1 Anaerolineae bacterium
CGGCATCAAGAGTGTCGTGGACATTGCGGTACAGAGCACTCGTACCTTTGGCTCGATCAAAATCAATCGGCGTGAATTCTCACCGCTCAAGCGCGGTTACAATCTTGTGGTGATCGACGCGAAGAATGGCAACGTGCTCGACGTGAAAAATTTTGACACGGGCGGCAACAGCGTAGTCGAGTCCCGCGCGCTGACGGATTTCATTGGGAAGCTGCCCACAGGCGCAATCGTTGCGGGCGCGGTGCAGGAAGAAGCAGCGACTACTCTCGGCGAACGTGCGGCGGCGGCACTCAAGTCGCTCGGCGTCGCCACCGATCTGCGCGGCACCAGTGGACGCACTCACGCGTTCATTGGCGTGAAAGGGCGCGAGGGCGCGGCTGAGGCAACAGGCGAAGCAGACAGCGCTGTCGATGTCGGACACGATGTAGACGAGCGTACTCTTGGCATGGCGGTCGATTGGATTCGCGTGCAGCCGAAATGAACGGTTTTTTTTCCTGCATCACATAGCAACAGCGCGCAAAGTCTAGCACCCGAGCATGGACCAGATACGCTTTCTGCTCTCCTTCTACGACCCACGCCATCCGATGCGCGGGGTCTTGATCGCGCTGCGTTACCGCGGGCTGTTTGTTTTTATTACCGCGAGCGCATCGTTTCTCATTTATCTCCGGACGCTTGCGCCCAGTGTGCTGCCCGGCGATAGCGCCGAATTTCAATTCGCGGCATGGGGTTGGACGCTCGCCCATCCGACCGGTTATCCGCTCTATCTCATCCTCGGCGGCTTGTGGCAGCATCTCGTGCCGTGGGGCGATCCCGCTTTTCGCCTGAACCTTTTTTCGGCGGTGTGTGCGGCAATCACGGTGGGCTTGAGTTATCGCGTGTTCTATCGCGTCGCTAAGAATCGCGGCGCGGCGCTCATCGCCACCTTGACTCTCGCCGTCTCGTACACCTTCTGGTCCCAAGCAACCGAAGCCGAAGTCTACGCGCTGAATACTTTTTTCGTCGCGCTGTTACTTTGGCTCGCGCTCAAGTGGGAAGAAGAGCGCGAGTTCAAGTACGGCGCGGCGTGGGCGTTCGCCTTTGGCTTGGCGCTGGCGCATCACCGTACGATCGTGCTGCTCGTGCCCGCTTTCGCCGCATTCTTTGCCGACGCGATTTTTGTACGCGCGCGGCAGATGCGCGCGTACGCGCGGCGCGGCAAACAAATCACACCCGCAGTGCTGCCGCCGCGACCTACGGTTCGGCGTGATGCGGCTTACGCGATTCTTTTTGCGTTGCCATTGCTGTTGTACCTTTACATTCCACTGCGCGCGCCCGCGACGCCGTACACCCAATTGCGGATTTCGCC
>JBBSHK010000789.1:0-1339 GCA_038253185.1 Anaerolineae bacterium
GGCTGCCGAGCGAAAAATCCCGTCGGCTGCCGAGCGAAAAATCCCGTCGGCTGCCGAGCGAAAAATCCCGTCGGCTACCGAGCGAAAAATCCCGTCGGCTGCCGAGCGACTCGTGCATCGCGAGCAATAGGAACGTGGTCGTCAGAATGTGTGACAAGAACCAACTGGTGCCCTGCACCAGCGCGGAAAAATAAATCGTGCCGAAGAAAAAGAGCGCGAGCAGCGCCCGCCGCCGCGCCGCGTCCGCGATTCCGACCCGTGCCAGCACGCGATTCAGCAAGTAAATATTGACGAGTGTGAGCGCGAGCGATGCCCAGTACTCATCGAAATTCAATCCGGCGAGGGCTGCAACGGGCATCAGCAGCAGCGCGGGCATCGGTGCGAGCGGAATAAAAGTGTGACCGTCGACAATTACCCGGTCGGGCACGGATGCCGGCAGATTATCGACGGAGAGCGAGCCGTGCGCCAACGCGTTCGCCAGATAAATGAAATGTTCGGCGCGACCCACGCCTGTTGGAAAACGCAGAATGAGGAGACTGAGAATCGCGGCGCTCACGAGGACGCGCGCCAACCGTCCGAAGGTAAGACGGAGGCGCGGAATAATGGATTCGCGCAGCGCGGACTTCTCCGCGAGTGTGGCAAGGGGCGCGCTCAAACTTTTTATCGGGGCACTGTCTGCTCGCGCAAGACCAGCGAGCGATAGTACGGCGAGATCACGCGGGCGAGCCGTTCGCGAAATTGCGGCGAGGTCGCGAGTCCGCTGCGGTCAAACACATACTCTTGAATCATGGCGGCATCATTGTACGGGTAAGCGCCGACGCGCGTAAATAGCCCATTGGTGCCGCAGATCACGCGGTGATGTCGAGAGCAGCTGGCGCGGGACGCGCCGCCGCCCCGAGCCTGGACCGCCAGAGCGCCAGCGCGATCAGTGTCGCCGCGGGCACAATGGTGACAGGCGGTACGGGAATTCCGAATACGAGCGCGCAGACTGCCCAGATGAACGGGTACGCATACAGCGCGAGCAGGAACCACAACCCGCCGCGTTCGCGCAACAAGAGCGCGAGCGGCAGCATCAGCATCATCCAATCATATAGAAATGTGTGCAGCGCGCCGACCAGACTTAGCGTCACCAACATCGCCCAAAGCCATAGTGTCGGTTGCGGCTCGCGCGAACGCCACAAATAAAATATCAGGAACAGCGCGCCCGCAGCGAGCATCAGCAGTACGCCCGAGAATATCAGCGTGAGCGTCAGCGACCACTCCACCTCAGCACCTCTTTAAATGTTGTGGGCCACCGGCGCGTTTTTGGACTACGCGTTGGTTGCAGCCTGCGACCCCC
>JBBSHK010000790.1:0-1337 GCA_038253185.1 Anaerolineae bacterium
AAAAAACGCAAGAGGTGAATGGCGTGGCGCGACAGGTGCTGGAAGACCGTCTCGGACTCAAGGTCGGCAAAATCCAAATCAAAATCGATCAGATGAAAATGCCGAAACGTCCGGCGACGATCGCGCCGGTGGCGACGCGGGCGCTTCCCTCGGAAACCAAATCCGAGACACGCGCGAACGAATAGTTACAATGTCCGAAGCCGCGCCCGATCCATCGATTGGACTCAAGTTGTTGGTCGAGAGTCTCATCTTCGTTTCGGAACACCCCGTGCCCATCGCCGATCTCGCCAAGGCGCTCGAGTGTGACCCCGCTGCAATCGAGCACGCGTTGGCGGCGCTGGCGACCGATTATGAAACTCGCGGCTTTCGCCTCGAACGTACGCGTGAGCGCGTGCAATTGGTCAGCGCTCCTGAAGCCGCGGCGCACATTCAAAAATTTCTCGGACTCGATTCTACCGCGCGCCTGAGTTCTGCCGCGCTCGAGACGCTCGCCATCATCGCCTATCGCCAACCGGTCACACGCCCGCAGATTGAAGCGATTCGTGGAGTGAATTGCGACGGCGTGATTAGTAACCTGACGGCGCGTGGACTGGTCGAAGAGGTGGGGCGTTTGGACACGGTCGGGCATCCCATTCAGTACGGCACGACGTTTGAATTTTTGCAGTACTTTGGATTGAGCAGCGCGGCGGACTTGCCGCCGCTCCCTGCCGGCACGGGTCTGGAAGTCGGGCAGCATGATCTGGGAGAATTCTTGCGCGGGCGCGCGGAAACGCGCGACAGCAATAGTGAAGTGATGAGTGAGGCTCCTCATGAAACGTGAAATGACTTTTACGGTGATTTTGCAACCGGAGACCGCTTCCGATTTTCGCGGCTACTATAATGCCTCCGTCCCGGCATTGCCCGGCTGCCTTAGCTATGGCGCGACGCGCGAGGCTGCGGTACGCAACGTCCGCGAGGCGGTAGAGTTGTATCTGGAAGAGCTCGAATTGTTGGGCGAATCCATTCCAGATGACCGGACCGAAATTTTGCGGGAGGCAGGAATCAGTCGCGAGGAACTCGAGTCGCTGTTGAAATAACGTGGAACGACTGCATAAAATTTTGGCGCAAGCGGGAATCGCCTCGCGTCGCAAAGCAGAAGAAATTATTCTGGTAGGTCGCGTACGCGTAAACGGGCAAGCGGTCACTTTACTCGGCGCGCAGGTTGATCCGGCGCGCGACGTGATCGAAGTAGACAACCGGCGCGTGCGCGTCGAGACGAAAACTTATCTGCTGCTGAATAAACCGCGCGGTTACATCAGCGATCGCGATGACACTGCGCCGAACAAGTCCGCGCTCGA
>JBBSHK010000791.1:0-1332 GCA_038253185.1 Anaerolineae bacterium
CACGACGTAAACCTCAGCGTGGGCGATGGTGAGTTTCTCTGCATTCTCGGACCATCGGGCTGCGGCAAGTCCACCACACTGCGAATGATCGGCGGATTCGAGGAACCGACTTCCGGTGATGTGCGCATCGATCACGAATCGGTGGTCGATATGCCGCCGAATAAAAGACCGACCGCGATGGTCTTCCAAAAGTACACCTTGTGGCCCCATATGCGCGTGTACGACAATGTCGCGTTCGGTCTGCGCTTGCGCCATATGCCTAAGGGCGAAATCGATCGCGAGGTGTCCAACTCGCTCGAAATGGTCGGGCTTGGAAATTACGGCAGCCGCTATCCCGCGCAACTCTCCGGTGGTGAACAGCAGCGCGTGGCGCTCGCGCGGGCACTCGTGTTGAAACCGAAAATTTTATTGCTCGACGAGCCGTTCAGCAATCTCGACGCGCTCTTGCGCGTGCGCCTGCGCGAAGAGCTGCACGCGATCCAGCGCCGCATCCAGATCACCGCGATTTTTGTGACGCACGATCAGGAAGAGGCACTCAGTCTCGCCGACCGCATCGCGGTGATGAACGCGGGACATCTCGAGCAATTGGACAAGCCCTCGCAAATCTATTCCTTCCCGCGCACGCTGTTCGTCGCGGACTTTATCGGCTCGATGAATATTTTTCCTGCCGCGCGCGAGGGGGACCAGTTGCGCATCGGTCAATACGCACTGCGCGCGCCGGGTGATCTCAACGGGGGTGGTGGACTCAACATCGCGGTGCGCCCCGAAGATTTGTCGGTCAGCCCCGCGACGAGCTCACCCAATTCCTCCACCGTATGGCAGGGCACGATTGACCAGTTGATCGACCTCGGTCATTATCGCAAGGCGCTCGTGGTCGTGCCCGGACTTTATGGGGACGAGACGACTGCCGCCTCGCATCGCCTCAAGGTCTATATGCCCAAGGCGACCAATTTGAAAGAAGGCGAACGCGTCGCGCTTTATCCCACGCGCTATCTCGTGTATTCGGATCGTTCCCAACCGATCGAAGTGCGTAATCAGCCCGACAGGAACGTAAATGAAAATCGGCGCGACGATCTCACCCGCACTCCTCTCTCTGCTGAATAAAAATCAGATAGATATTGATTACATCGAGGTGAATGGCGAGCAGGACATCGCCACGCTGCGACGCGCGCTGGCCCTCCGTCCCGTGCTGCTGCATGACATCTCGTACCAGTTCTGGTTGAATTACGAGGACCCGTTCGACGACGCGACGATGGCGAAAGCGCGGACGATGATGGAGATGGCACATCCGCGGTGGCACTCGACCGGCATCGGCGCGAGCGCCGAGCCGCA
>JBBSHK010000792.1:0-1332 GCA_038253185.1 Anaerolineae bacterium
ACTTTAGCCACTCCTGCGCCGCGAATCTCCCGGTACAGAACTCTTATGCTCCGCGCAAGATTTGGAGAGCCGCTGCGAACTCATGCCACCAAATCGCGCCGAAAACCAAAACAAGCGCGAGTGTTAGCATCGCGCGTTTGGGTTCCCATCGCAGCCGCGCGAGATTGACAACGAACCAACCAGCATACAACGCGAGGAGGGAGATCAATGGCAGATGAAAACGACCATCCCCAAAAATAACGGCGTGAACGGTAATAAAGCCGGAGATGAAAAACCCGAGCAGCAATTTCCATTTATCATTCGGGGCGAACACGAATCCACCAATCGCCGCGAGCATCAAAAAAATGTACGCGAATGCAGAGACGGCATCGGCTATCACTTTGGTCGGCGAATTCCAACCACCGTCGCTGTGACGTTTTGTTTCTTCCGCCACATCGATCAGGCTACGTTCAAAACCCCAAAAGTCCGCGAACTTGACCGGCATTCGCTCGACAAACGTCAGCGGCTCACTCACAATAAAATTGCGCGCGAGTACATACCCCACGTCGTTGCGCGCCAGCTCGCCAGGCGGCAGTGCCGCCAGCATCGGTTCGCGCACGTTCGATTTCCACACAGTGCGAATGAATTCGTCCGGCGTGTACGGACTGTTGCCCAACCAGAGATTGACGCCGCCTTTGGTTTCGGTAAGAACAAGCTGGTGAAAAACAAAATAGTTGCGCGCGGTCCACGGCAGGATAGTAATCAGGGAGACCGCGAGAAAAAGAATTGCCGCGCTGATCGCGCGCCGCGCGTCTCGCTTGAACACGAACAGCAGCCACAACGCGGGCACAAAGGCGAGATACAAATTAATTCCGCGCGTCAGCGTGCCAAGACCCCACACGATTCCAGCTGCTGCCATTGTCACCTCCCTCTGTCCCTCCTGCGCGAAGGGGGAAAATGGCACGGTCGCGCGCGCGATCAAATCGAACGCGAGCACGAGCAAAAATGTGTAAAGTGTTTCCGAGAGCAACAGGTGCGCCGTCGTCGCCAGCCCGGGATAAATCGCGACGAGCAGCGCGGCAGCCCACGCCACGCGTAAATCTGCAAAAACGCGCCGCGCGAAATCAAACGTCACATACACGGTCGCAGTGCTCAGCAATATGCCAAACAGTTTCGCGACGAGAAGGTTTGGACCCGTGAAGAAATAAATCAGCGCGAGCGCGAGCGGATAGAGCGGCGCTTGCCACGCATACAAAACCTGTCCGGGAAAAAACGGATTGTTCGTTTGAAAGAATCCGCGCCCCGCCGCGACGTTCTCCGCAATTTGCTGGTACGCCAACTCGTCACCCGTGA
>JBBSHK010000793.1:0-1326 GCA_038253185.1 Anaerolineae bacterium
CGCGCACAATCTGCTGAATGTAGCGCGCGATTCCGGCAGAACGGTAACCTGCATCCAGACGCAAGAGTTGAGCATTGAGTGCAACACGGGGACGCGCAGTTTGCACTTGATGATTATAACAGAAATTGGATAGTCGCGTAGTTTCATCGCCGGATCATCAAGTGGTCAGATCTGGAACGAATGAGTGATTTCATTTCATCAACTCACAATATGCCGCGTATGTTTGATCGACAACACGCGTAACCGTAAAATTTTCGAGCACGCGCGCGCGTCCTCGCGCAGCAAGGTTACTCCGGCGCGCAGGATCATGCACCAGCGCGCGAATCGCCTCCGCGAGTGCTTGTACATTTTTTTCCGGTACGATCATGCCCGCGTCGCCGATGACGTTCGGGATTTCGCCCGAGCTGGAACCAATCACTGGCACCCCACACGCCATCGCTTCGACCAGCACGCGCCCAAACTGTTCCTGCCAATTCGGACGCGAGATGGAGGGGAGTACAAAGAGGTCGAGACTGTTGAAAAAACCCGGCATCTCGCTCGAAGCATGCGAGCCAAGAAATTTCACGCGCGCCGCGAGTCCGAGCTGCGAACTCTGTTTGGCAAGTGAATCGCGCAAAGGTCCACTGCCCAGAATGCGGAGATCCCAATCGCCCTCAACGCGCGTGAGCGCGCGCAGCAAATACTGAATTCCTTTTTCCTGAACCAAGCGACCGGCAAATCCGATGCTGAAATGGTCACGCGACGATTTTTTTTCTGTTGGAAAAAAAAGTTGCGGATCCAGACCGTAGCGCTCAATCTGAATGGGTTTCATGAATCCTTTGGCGCGCAAGGTTTGAACCGCTGCCTGATTCGCCGCGAACGCGCGATCCGAATTCGCGTATACATATTTTTCCATCTGGGAAAAGGGAGGGGGATAGCGACGGAGCAAATTCTGCCAGGTGAAAAAAATAATTCGCGCCCGCGGCAGTTCTCGTCGCGCATTCCAGACCGCGTGAAACGTCGCGAGATTGTACGGCTCTTCGTCGAGGTGGAGAATATCGGGTCGAAGGCGCGCGAGAATTTTCGAGAGTGAGGGATAATAGTACAGATGAAAATGTCCGTTGAACGCGATCGGCTCAACGAAAAATTCATAGCCGTCGAGGTGCGCGCGTTCCAGATTCATCACGCCGCGCTCGTCGCGCCAGTACGGTGGAACGAGCACGGACAACTGCAGATTCGGTTTACGCGCAAGAGCTTCGAGCTTGGTCTGATACTGACCGACGAGCAGTGCTTTTGAAATAATGAGAACGCGCATAAGGATGTGAATCGATTATATCCGCTTCACTA
>JBBSHK010000794.1:0-1309 GCA_038253185.1 Anaerolineae bacterium
GCGCAATTTTTTGCTCCAACGATCGTTGTCAATTTTTATTTGCAATCTCGCGTTGTTCGCCGCGCTGTTCATTCGGCTCTCAGTCAAGAAACCCACATTGCGCACGGCGCGATCGAATCCAAAATCTTTGGCGAACTTGGCTTCGCGCTCGGCAAGCATTGCCGTCCCGCTGGACTCGCGCGCATAAAAAGGCGAATCGAGTACGATGATTCTGCCGCGCGGATTCAACACGCGCGCGGCTTCTTGCAAAGTCGTCGCGAGCGATTCGGAATAATGCAGCGCGGCGTTGAAAACCACCAGATCAAATTGCGCCTCGCGAAATGGCAAGCGGTCGAATTCCGCTTGATAGCACTCAAAGCGCGACGCATAATTCATCCGCGCGCCCAGCCCATCGCGTGCGTCGTCGGAGAGATCGAGCGCGGCGACGTGATGTCCGCGCAACGCGAGTTTATTCGACAGCCAGCCGTTGCCCGCGCCGACGTCGAGAATTTTGAGTGGCGCCGAATCTGGGACTAGTGCGAGCAAGCGCGTAAAATTCCGGGCGCGTATTTTCCAAATATCCTTTTGCGGATCATCCGCTGCGACGTGCGGAAGCTGCCGATAATATTCCGCGCGCGGTGAAGCCCAACCCTCCGCCTCGCGCACGATTCGATACTCACGCAAAAAATCTGTGAACTCCGCAGCGCGCGACGCTGAAAGAAATCGCCAGATTTCCGCGCGTTTGATAAAGCTGTGTCCTGTCTGACATCGCGCGACATTTTCTTCCGGGCGAATTTCCGCGCGGCAGTGGGGGCAAGCCAGTTGAAAGTGGACCGGCTCATGAATTTTGTGCGGTCGTGCGATGAGTGTGTCAATCACGTTTCGTCAGCCCCATTAAAAAATGATCGCCCGCGTCGCGCAGCAGCGGCAGCGCGCCAAGTCGATTGTCTAACCAGCCGAGCAGCGCGAACGGCGCGTGCCAGCGCGCGTAGAGGCGAATCAAGTACGGCGGCGGCAAGAATAGATTCAGTGCGCGATAGGAGGTCAAATCAAATTCATCAGCGAACGCGCGATAAAATTCGTGCGGCGTATAATAGCGCGTCCACACTTTTTCACCATTGAGATTGACCGGAACGGCACCGCGTGCGCCGCGCAAGCGCGCGCGCGCCCAGTCACCGCGCGCCAGATAGTAGACGAACTCCCACGGACACCTACGACCAATAACCGAAACGATGAGTCGCCCTGTTGGCTTGAGCAAATTAGAGCAAGAGCGCGCAACGCCTCGCAAGTCAGGCGCGCAATTCAAGGGTCCCAGGTCGGAATAAATCCC
>JBBSHK010000795.1:0-1304 GCA_038253185.1 Anaerolineae bacterium
AGCCGCCGATTTAATTTTCAACTCAGGAGTTGCACGATGCCCAAACGCGAAACATTCCGGGTCAAGATCGAAGGCGTGACACGCGACCTGCCACTGTTCGCGGTCAGTCCGCAAATGCGCATTGCCGTATTTAATTTGCTGGGCGACACCGAGGTAGTGCGCGCGGCGGCGGAAGGACTGGCGCGCCGTCTCGCGATCATCAAACCGGATGTGCTCGTCACGGCAGAGACGAAAAGCGTGCCGCTGCTGTATCATCTCGCGAATTTGATGGGCACGCCGTGGGTCGTGCTGAGAAAAGATTACAAGCCGTATATGGGCGAAGCTCTGAGCGCCGAGACACTTTCGATTACGACCGGCAAACCGCAGACGCTTTACCTCGACCAAAAAGACCAGCCGCTCCTGCGCGGCAAACGCGCGGTGTTGGTCGACGACGTAATCAGCACGGGCAGCACGCTGCAAGGGATGCGTTTGCTGATGGACAAGGTGGGCGCGCGGGTTGTCGCGGAAGCCGCGGTGTTTACCGAAGGCGAGCGCGCGCAGTGGAAAGATATTATCGCGTTGGGTCATCTGCCGATCTTTACCGGCGACAGTAAAAAGCGCAAGGCGTCGTGAATAAAATTATCCGCGTGCTCTGTCTCGGGGCAGGGGACTGGTCAGAGGTGGAATGGCTCGCACGCGCGTTACACAAGACATTCGCGGGGTCGCGCGTTGAGGTAGAACACCGCCCGTTCACATTCGCGAATGCGCGCGCGTGGCGCGGTGATCAATTTTCCGCGGAGGCAATTCTCGATTGTATTCGCGCTGAGCCGCACACAACAACTCTGGCGCTCGTCGAACGCGATCTGTTCGTGCCATCGCTGAACTTTGTTTTCGGACTCGCGCAGCCGAGCGAGTCACGCGCGCTGGTGGCGCTGCCGCGCTTGCGCGAGGGAATTTACGACCAGCCGCGCGATCGAGAATTATTTCGGGCGCGACTTTTGAAAGAAGCGGTTCACGAGCTGGGTCACGTTTTTGGTTTGGCGCATTGTGCGTCGCGCCGCTGCGTGATGTGTTTTTCGAACACTCTTGCCGACGCGGATTTCAAGTCTGCTGCATTTTGTGAGAGGTGCCGAGAATCTATTCCGACCCGAGTAGAGCTTGGGTCAAGCATTCAACAAGGAGAATAATCAATGGCTGTTTATGTTTTGCTTTCGCACATCACCGACGAGGGCGCCAAGACGATCACCTCGCATCCCGAGCGCATTCGCGAAGTGGACAAGGAAATTGAAAGGCTCGGCGTGAAGGTCTTGTCACAATACGCGACG
>JBBSHK010000796.1:0-1301 GCA_038253185.1 Anaerolineae bacterium
CGATTCACAAACATCAGCCGACCGTGTTCCCTGGAGTGCCGACGATGTACGTCGCGATCAACAATCATCCGCAGGTGAAGAAATTCAACGTCACGTCGATCAAGGGCTGCATCAGCGGCGCGGCGGGTCTGCCGGTCGAAGTACAAACCAAGTTTCAGGAATTGACCGGCGGTCGGCTGGTCGAAGGCTATGGTCTCTCCGAAGCATCGCCGGTCACGCACGCCAACCCGCTCTTTGGCGAAAATCGCATCGGCACGATTGGTGTGCCCATGCCTGACACCGACGCGAAAATTATTCATCTCGAAACCGGTGTTGAATGCAAGCCGGGCGAGCCGGGCGAATTACTGGTGCGCGGTCCGCAAGTGATGAAGGGTTATTGGAATAAACCGGAAGAGACGGCGAAGCAATTGCGCGAGGGTTGGCTGCACACCGGCGATGTCGCGGTGATGGATGACGACGGTTATTTCAGAATCGTAGATCGCGTGAAGGATATGATCATCGCCGGCGGTTTCAATATTTATCCGCGCGAAGTCGAAGATGTTTTGTATCAACATCCTGCGGTCTTGGAGGTCGCGGCGGCAGGTGTGCCGGACAAATATCGCGGCGAATCGGTGAAAGCGTTCGTCGTCCTGAAACCGGGCGTCCACGCGACCGCGGAGGAAATTATCGCGTTTGGGCGCGAGCACCTCGCGCCGTACAAAGCGCCGCGCCACGTCGAATTCCGCGAGTCGCTGCCGAAAACGCTCGTCGGAAAAATCTTGCGCCGCGAATTGGTGGCGGAAGAAAAAGCAAAGCACGCGCTGCATCAAGCCGCTGACTGGGTGAAGAAAGAATTGCACGTGAAGGAATCAAGCGGAGAGTCGGAGCGCAGCGGAGATCCTTGAAGCGAAGCAGAAAGGACAAACCGCGTAGCGCAAGCCATGTCCGCGACGTGAAATCACGCGCGGGCTATTCATTTCCGATTGATTGTCGTTGTAGCATTTAGATATTTCTCCCACTTGAGCAAGTTTTCCTCGTAATTGCACGTCCTTGCCCCGTAGTTGCCCTGTTCCCACCATCACTCGGATGGCGATTCTTGGAAAGGAGGCACGCCATCAACCGCCTAACTCCGCGCGAAAAAGAAGTTTTTCTTTTGGTTGCACGAGGACTAACGAATAAAGAGATTGCAGAGATTCTTCACGTCAGTCAAAAGACGGTTCGAAATCACGTCACAAATATTTTGAGAAGATTAGATTTGCAATCACGCGGCGAACTGCAGAATTACGCTTGGCAAGCTGGCTTGATTCGCAGAGACCAGGACG
>JBBSHK010000797.1:0-1297 GCA_038253185.1 Anaerolineae bacterium
ACAAAGGAGTGAACCCCATGCCACGAACAACTCGCACCCGTGAAAGAACCACACAACGCAACGCCAACTCGACGCGCAACGGCAGCAGCAATGGACGACGGCGAACCGCGATCGCGGAGCAGCCGCGCGCCGCGGAGAAAAAATCATCAGACCATATCACGCTCAGCATTATCAAGGCGGACATCGGAGGACTCGTCGGACATTCCGCGATCCATCCGGCGCTGATGGAACGCGCGTCGGAAGAATTGGCGCAGGCGAAACAGCGCGGCGACATCATCGACTTTTACGTGACGCATATGGGCGATGACCTGGAATTGATTTTTACGCACGAGCGCGGCGAAGACAATCCCGATATGCACGAGCTGGCGTGGAACACCTTCACTAGCTGCACCGAAGTCGCACGCGAATTGAAATTGTACGGCGCGGGTCAGGACCTGCTTTCGGATGCCTTCAGCGGCAATGTGAAAGGACAAGGACCCGGCGTCGCGGAGATGGAAATCCAGGAGCGGACCTCCGAGCCGATCATCATTTTTATGGCGGACAAAACTTCCGCCGGCGCGTGGAATTTGCCGCTGTATAAAATGTTCGTCGATCCGTTCAACACCGCAGGGCTGATTATTGCGCCGAGCCTGCACCAGGGTTTTCGTTTCGAAGTCCACGATGTGCGCGAGCACAAGAAAATATTTTTCGACTGCCCCGAAGAAACTTATGACCTGCTGATGTTCATCGGCTCGCCCGCGCGTTATACGGTCAAGCGCGTGTACTCGCGCGCCAGCGGAGATATTGCCGCATCCACTTCGACCGAAAAATTGTCGCTGATCGCCGGCAAGTACGTCGGCAAGGATGATCCGGTGATGGTCGTGCGCTCGCAGCACCAATTTCCCGCCGTCGGCGAACTGCTCGAACCGTTTTCGCATGCGTGGATTATCGAGGGCTGGATGCGCGGCTCGCATTACGGACCCTTGATGCCGGTCGGAATGAAAGACGCGTCGTGCACACGCTTTGATGGACCGCCGCGCGTCGGCGCGCTCGGTTTCCAACTGGCGAACGGGCGACTCGTGGGACCACGTGATTTGTTTGACGATCCCGCGTGGGACCCGGTGCGCGCGGAAGCGAATGTGATAGCAGAAGCGCTGCGGCGTCACGGACCTTTCGAGCCGCATCGTCTGCCGCTGGAAGAAATGGAATACACCTCGCTCCCGCAAGTGATGGAGCGACTGCAAGAACGTTGGGCGCCCCTCGAGCAAGCCACCGCCAAGTTGAGCAAGAATATCGAGCTGCACGAATGACTGCGCGT
>JBBSHK010000798.1:0-1294 GCA_038253185.1 Anaerolineae bacterium
GCAGCGCGCGCATCGTCGGCAGAAAGTCACACGCGCCTGCGCTCAATCTTTCCACCTCGCGCGCGAGCGTGATCGAATTAGCGTACCGGATGGATGCACCTTTCAGCGCGCGTTTTACCAGTGGGCGCAGCAGCGGATTGCGCCCGCTCGAATGAATATCGCTGCCGAGACACCACACCGCGTATGGAGTGCCGAGGGCGCGCCGCGCCGATTCCGCGAAAACGCCGGAGGGAACTGCCCAACACGCGAGCACGACCTCGGCGCGCTGCCGTCGAATCAAGTTTTTCAATTCAGTCGCGCCGCGTTGATACAGATTCGCGAGTCGGAGCGCGTCGAGCGGTTGCAGTGGATTAAAGCGACCGAGGTTGCGACTATCGCCGCGCCAGTCGAACCACGTCACCGGCGCATTCATGTCAGCAACTTTATCGCCGCGACGATTCGGCGCGAGGACGTGAACATCTGTGCCGCGCTTTGCTAATTCCGCGATGAACGGCGGGAGGAAATTTCCGGGAATGTCGGTGGGAGCGCGTGGGTTGAGCGGATAGACGTGAGTGGCGAGGATGAGTTTCATTCGTCACTCGTCACTTGATTGTCGCGCAGGCGCATTTCAAGATCGTCGAGCTGGTCGGCGTTCGTCACCATTAGCTCGGCAATAAAGCCGCCGATGAAGAGCAGCACGCCCGCGCCAAAGAGCACGCCGGCGAAAATGAAAAGCGGGCGGCGCTGTCCGCCAAATTGAAAAAAGAGATACGCGAGATAACCCCAGATCGCCACCGCGACCAGAATCATCGCCGCACCGGTGCCGCCGAAAAAGAGCATCGGCTTGCGGGAAAACGTCATCAGGAATTTCACGACGAGCACATCGAGAAACGAAATCGGAATACGCCAAACGCCGTACTTGGATTTTCCTTTTTGTCGCGGATAAAAATTCACCGGCACTTCGCCGATCTTGTAACCGCGCTCCGCCGCGATCATCAAGATGAAACGGTGCCAGTCCGAGCGCAGATGCAGATCGTCGAGCACCTCGCGGCGAAAGGCTTTGATCCAATTCATATCGTGCGCGTCGAGATGGAACAGCTTGCGCGAGACCGCGTTGTAAATCGCCGACGCGAAAACTTTGCCATCGCTGCGATTTTGGCGCCAGCCCGCGACGACATCATAACCCTCATTCAACTTGTTCAACAGTTTTGGAATATCTTCTTCGGGGTCGGATTCCAAATCGGCGGGGAGAAAAATAATCACTTCGCCGCGCACGTGGCGAAAGCCGGTGCGCATCGCTTCGGTCAAGCCAAAC
>JBBSHK010000799.1:0-1285 GCA_038253185.1 Anaerolineae bacterium
CGTGGTCTTGCCCGCGCCATTCTCACCGACGAGCGCGTGCACTTCACCTTTCTCGACCGCAAAGTCCACGCCATCGTTCGCCAACACATTTGACGATGGAAAATATTTTGTTATCCCCAGCATCTCAATCGCGGGCATTTGACTCCCCGGGGAGGACGAATGACGGAACATGCCCTCCCTCCCCTGAGCCAAGGGAAGGGAGGGGTGCTACCGTTCTCGATCGGTTGAACTACTTGGGTCTCACCTTGTCACACGCCGGTGTTTTGGCGGCAGAGTCGGCGAGCGCGTCGCAGACCTGAAAACTGCCGTCGAGAATTTTCTTGCGATAGTCCTCGACTTTGGGTTTCACCTCTTTCAACTTTGCCGTCATATCGGCGGGACCTTTATCGGCGAAGGTGGTCGAACCGACATCCCACGACAGACCGGTGCCGCCATCCTTCATACCGATGACGCTGAACCCGCCTTTGAATTTTCCTTCGAGCGCGTTCTTGACCAGCAAGAAGGTGCTGGTGTCAACGCGCTTCATCATCGACACGATGATGTTACCGGGCGCGATGTCGTCTTGGTTCGAATCAACGCCGATCGCGAACTTGTTCTTTTCCTTCGCCGCAGAGAGCACGCCTTCGCCCGAACGACCCGCGACCTGGAAAATAATATCCGCGCCTTGATCGAATTGACCCAACGCCGCTTCCTTGCCGAGCGTCGGATTGTTAAAGTCAAAATTCAGATAACTCACGAGGACTTTACAGTCCGCGCACGCTTCGAGCACGCCTTGCTTGTACGCCCAATAGAATTGGTTCAAGCCGGGGTTATCACCGCCGACGACCGCGCCGACGGTCTTGGTCTTGGTCATCATTCCTGCGATCACTCCAACGAGAAAGCTGCCCTCGTGAACGTTGATCTGGAACGCGGCGACATTGTCCGGCAACTTTTCCACAAAAATATCGGAGGGCACGCCGAATTTTTGCTTGGGGTTGTCGGTCGCCAGTTTCACAAAGCCGTCGGGCGGCGTCGGTGCGAGTACCAGAACGATGTCGTACTTTTGATTCAGCGCGCTCTGCGTCGCAGGAATTTGTTCGGTGGGACCACTCGCTTCAATGATATTACCCTTGACCTTCAGTTCATCCATCGCGCGCTGTGCGCCGCGCGCCGACGCGTCGACGAACGAGCGGTCGCCGCGCGGACCCGGCATCACGATCGCGAATGAAAAATTTGCGGCGTTGCCGCCACCGCCCGCCGGCGCATTGGTTGCCGTCCCAGAGGGACTCGCTGCGGTCGCGGGCGC
>JBBSHK010000800.1:0-1280 GCA_038253185.1 Anaerolineae bacterium
CCCAAATATCTTTGCCAAACTCGTTGTCGTAATCTACCGGGTCGGCGCTGTCGGGCCAGACGTCCTCGTCCTCGACCGCATCGAATTGCTCGCTGACCGACGCGATCAACCATTCCTCTGCCGCTTCGCGCGCGGCGTCGCGCACTTCACGGTCGCGGGCGTGACACAATTCTTCCAAAATCGGATAGGCACGGTCGTCGCCTGCTTCACCCAGCGCGTAGATTGCCACCAGTCGCAGTGATTTTTCCACTCCGCGTCCGCGCGCCAATCGAATCAAATCCTCGGTTGCCTCGTGCAGACCTAACTCGCCTGCCGCGCGGATGGCTTCGTATTGCACCTCGCGATTGGCGCTGTGCAATTCTGCCAGCACCGGGTCGCTCCAACGCATATCGCCCGTGCGCCCCATTGCAAAAAGTGAGCTGACCCGAAAACGCGTGTCCTTTTGTTCAAAAGCCCATTCGATCAGCGTGTCCACTTCGGGGTCGTCGAGGAACGCTAAAGATTCGATGGCGTAACGCCGTTCATCCACGCTGGCATGGTCATTCTGTGCGGTCATAAATAAAAAGTTGACCACTCGCTCCAGGTCGCCCTCAGTGATGACTTGTTCTTCCTCATCCCACTCTTCACGAAAGGGTGCGGATTCTTTTTCATAAATATAGTGACCGAGCGCCGAGATCGCGCGTGTCCGCACATCGAGGTTGGCGTCGAGTTGTGCCTTGTCGACCAGCACGTCGATCCACAGCGGGTCGGCGCTATTCCACAAACAGGCGACCGCTTCCGCGCGCACCTGCGCGTCGGGGTCGTCGAGCAGGTAGCGCACAAATTTGCTCGCCCGTACATCGAGCGCACGCGCGCCCTCGGCGATGTCGGCGAGCCAACTCATCTTTTCTTTTTTCGTCATGCGGGTGTTTTGTTTCATAAGTTCCTCCAACTCATCTCAAAAAGCCGATTCAGGGAGGGACATCAAGTCAAGATCGCCAAGCGCCGCGCGCTTTCCGTTAACCATTTTCATTTTTGAGATGAGTTGTCAGTCATTTGAGCAGGCGAATCAGCGACGCGTGATCTCAACTGGTGTTAATTTTACTCCAAGTAGAATCAAAATCAAGGTCTTGACATCACCTTCCACAATCACTCTGAATTATAGCCAGCAATTCAATCTGAGCAATTTGCTATGCTATAATCTCGCGCAGGAGGTGCTACTATGTTTACCAGCCTGTTCGTCCCCGAAATTTCGATCCTCGAGAAAATTATTCGCCCGCTCGTCGTTTTTATTTTTAATA
>JBBSHK010000801.1:0-1278 GCA_038253185.1 Anaerolineae bacterium
CTGCCGCCGAGCACATTCGCCGATTCGCGCGGATGCAGCGCGCGTACTGCCGACGCGACGTATTCGAGCGGGCGCTTTGCCTTTTGTCCGAACGACTGTTTGAATTCATCCGAATGCAAGACGGTGCTCAGCACCGCGCGAATGTCGCCGTCGCTCTTTAGAAAAGTATCTGCTGTGCGCGCGACCAAAGCGTCCGGCGGATTGTCCGAAACAAAGCGCTGCACCAATTTTCTGGAAATAAACTCTGCGGTCTTGGGATGACGCGCAAGCAGATCGAGCACCTGTTCGCCGTCTTTGGTTCCGCCGCCCGCCGCAATTTTCACGCCGAGCACTTGCTTGGCTCCATCATCATGCTGATTCGCGTGATAGAGGAACTCGCCCGCGTGGTCGTATTCCATACCCAGCGCGCTCTTGCGCGGCGTGTTCACCGACCAACCGGTAAAGCAGCGCGCCACTTCCAGCACGTCGCTCTGAGTGTAACCGCCATTCACGCCGAGTGTGTGCAGCTCCATCAATTCGCGCGAATAATTTTCGTTCGGCACGCCCTTGTTGTTGGTGACGTTGTCGAGATAGACGAGCATCGCGGGACTGTGCGCGCTGGCGTGCAACAGGTCTGAAAATTTTCCGAGCGCGTGCGCGCGGATTACGTCGCGGTCGTCTGCCGTTTTCAACACCTTGCAGGTGTTCTTGAGAACATAAATGTTGAAATGGTTCGACCAAAAGTCCACCATCAATTCGTAGAGTTGGCGCTCGCTGAACGTCTGACGCAATACCGTTGCCTCGGTGAGTTCGCTGACGATTTGCACCGGTCCTTCCATCGGCGTGGTCATCGAGCCGGGCGACATCAGGGTGTTGCCCGGCGCGTTGGGATTGATACCGAACAGTCCGAGAAAACCGCGTACCGCGGATTCCGCATCGGTGACAACGCCCTCGTTCGGCTGCATCCCGACAGCGCCTTGCGCCTTTTGTCCTTTTTGCATCTTGCGGAGTGTCCGGGCTTGCGCGTAATTTTCAACTAGTTGCGTGATGCTCATCGACAGCGAGGGAAATTGTTTCAGCAGCGCGTCGGTCGCGGCATCATCGATGCGTGTGGGGCTTAGCTGTTCGTCGATAAAATTGTCAACCCCCATCGATTGCACCCGTTCAAAATCGCCGGGGCGCGGACCAAAGGTCACGCGATTCAACGCGACGACTATCGGATCAACATTCGCAAGCGCCGCGGGCGCAGACCATTCGAGCGGATAAGCGGTAGTGCCAAAAGACATATAGCTTGCGGGC
>JBBSHK010000802.1:0-1258 GCA_038253185.1 Anaerolineae bacterium
ACGCGACCCGCACGCTTGGCAGTGGGCGAGTGACCGTATTCGATTCCCCAAAAAGGAGAACGGAAATGAGAAAATTTTGGATCGGATTGGGCGGACTCGCCATTGCGTTGGCGATTGTACTGGCGGCGCGCGAGACGACTACGAGCCAGTCGGCGCAGAACAGCCTCTCCGCGCCGGCGAGTACTGCGGTGAGTCAAGCTGCGCCTGCGCCGTCCAAGCCGGAAATATTTTTTGCGCGCGCCGAAGGCGTGGATGGGCCCGCGCTCGCGTTTGATCTTTCCAATGGTCAGGCGCGTTTCACGCTGCCGCCCGGTGTGGCGTCGGCTGACGGCGAGCATTATTACAGTGCGACCGCCGGCGATTCACAAACCTCACTCTACAGCTTTGACGTGACGAATGGGTTAATCGCTCAGAGCGGAACGCTTGAGGGGCGATGGGGCTTGCGCGGCGTTTCAGCGAATGGACGCTGGTTGGCGCTCACACGCGGCATCAGCAAAATGCAGGAAGAGGAATGGAGCCGGACTGAACGGTGGAAAACAGAGATCGGCATCATAGACTCGACCAATTGGCAACTCGAACATTCTGTCAAGCTCGATGGCAAGTTCGAAGTGGATACGGTTTCATCAGATGGACGATCATTGTTTTTGATTCAACATCATTCGCCCGCCAGTTCGGGACGCTACGATGTTCGACTGTACGATCTCGCGAAGCAAGAGTTGCAGGCGGAGCCGCTGCGCGAAAAAGGCAACGACGAAGTGATGGCAGGTTCTGCGTGGGATGCGGTTGCATCGCCCGACGGTCATTGGCTGCTCACGCTTTATCTTAACAGCGAGAAAAATGAAGCGTTCATCCACGCGCTCGACCTGAATGCCAGGTACCCGGTTTGTATTGATTTACCTTCGGGCAGTGGAAATCTCGCTTTGCTCAAGTACTACAGTCTGACCTTGTCACCCGACGGCACAAGACTTTACGCGGCGAACGCGGCGCTCGGCGTCATCTCGGAGGTTAATCTCGACACGCGCGGCGTTGGCTACACGGTCACTTTCGTGCCGCGCGCGGATATAACGCTCGCGACGCATCCTGAAGCGCCCACGAGCCGCAGCGCAATTTCTAAGGACGGAAAGATGCTTTATTTCAGCACCGGACGCGAGGTGTGGGCATACGATACGTCCGCGCGAAACGTGAGCGCGACTTATCGCGTCAGCTCTGTCGCAGGGCTTGGTCTCAGTCGCGATGGAAAACAATTGTACGTTGTGGG
>JBBSHK010000803.1:0-1249 GCA_038253185.1 Anaerolineae bacterium
GGGCGCGCCCAGCGACGCGAGCAAAATCGCAAACGCGCTGCTCGTAACCTTGATCGAATACTCTGTGGTTTCAAAATATACGCCACCGTACCTCGTCGCGATGTGATGTTCGCGCTCCCGCGCATAAACTTTCGAGGGTGTAAATCCGCACGCGGCAATATCGTGGCGAATGGTTTCGAGATCGTCCGCTTTGCCGTAAAACCAAGTTATGCCCTTGCCGCGCGCGTGCTCGAAATAAATTGTCCCATCACCAAACACATAGCCGAGCAGTTTGAGCAGATAAGGAACCGGCGGTGAGTCAAACCGCAAAGGGAGTAAGTTGCGCTCGGTCAATTGATTGACGATTTGCGCCAGTGCGTTACCGCGCTCGTCCTTCTTCAACTCAAGCAAGCGCGATCTGACATTTTCCTGTGATAGGATCACCGCGTGACTTGGCTGTTCGTAAGTCACACCCTGAAAAGGATAAAGTGCTATCGAGTCGCCGACGCTTAGCTTGCCAAGTTCGGTCATCCCGCGCGACGTCCAAAAAGGATGGTCAGCGGTTGCCGTGATTTCATCGCCCGCTTTGGTTACGACGCGGAAAACTGTGCGGCGCGGTCTAATTTTCAAATAGCGCGTGATGCGAGTCTGCGTTGGTGCAAGCTGATTCAGGTCTTGGCATTTTAGTCGTGACCGTTGCCACTCCGTCCCGAACTCGGCAATCGTTTGCGTGTATCCGAATTCACTCAAGATACGCGTGTCACCCGCAAGGCAGTTGATGTCGAACCCAACGCCTCCGGGTGAAATCACTCCGTCCGGCAATTCGGTCGCGACCACGCCGCCGATGGGAAAGCCATACCCTTGATGAATGTCGGGCATCGCAATCGCGTATTTTACAATCCCGGGCAGCGTCGCCGTATTCACCAACTGCTCGACCGATTTATCGCCAAGCGCGTCGTCCAATAATTCCGCGTCGGCGTAAATCCGCGCGGGCGCGCGCATATCCGCGCGAAATTCCTGCGGAATCTCCCATACGTACTCGCCAACTTGCTGCAAATCGTTTTTAGTGATCACGTTCGGATTTCGGAATTCGGATTTCGGAATGCGGATTGAACAACTGATTTATAATCCGCATTCCGCATTCTACAATCCGCAATGCTTATAGACAATACAAATAAAAGTCGTAGTATGTCGGTTGATGTCATTTCGAGCGGAGCGAGAAATCTCGGTTTCCACACCGCTGAGATTTCTCGTCGCTTCGCTCCTCGAA
>JBBSHK010000804.1:0-1236 GCA_038253185.1 Anaerolineae bacterium
CATCTGCGGTGAATCCAAACTCTGCTGATTATACCAAATCTCTAAATAAACAGCGCCAGTCCGAGAGCCGCCGCCACGCCCAGCGCGCCGCCGAAGAAAAACGGCGCGGGCGCGCCGAGCGCGTCGTACAAGAATCCGGCGAACACGGACGCGGGGAGCAAGCCGATGCCCGTGAACGTCGCATGCAGCCCGATCGTCGTCGCGCGCAGGTTCGACGGTGCGAGGTCGCTCACCAGCGCCTTTTCCACGCCCTCGGTCAGCGCAATGTAAATCCCGTACAAGCCGAACAGCGGAAAGAGAAAACTCGCCGTCGTGAGCGCAAAGGCGAAATAGATCAAGCCGTAGGTGAGATAACCCGCGACGAGCAACCGCTTACGCCCGATGCGATCGCTCAAACGACCGGCGGGGTACGACACGACCGCATAGACGACGTTGTATGCCAGGTAGAGCAGGATCACACCGGCATCGTTGAATCCTAACGACTTGGCGCGGAGCAGCAGGAACTGATTAGAAGAGTTGCCGAGATTGAATAGGAAAACAATCAGCAGAAAAAATTTCAAACGCGTATCCAATGCGCTCCAGCGTTCGCCTAAATTGCGCCACCAAGGCGCGCGCGGTGCGCCGACCTGCTTTCCTTTCCGCTCCGCACTCAGAGTGGAAGCGGCGCGCGCCGCGAGCTCACTCGTGGGAGACTCGGCAACGGTGGTCGAACGTTTTCTCTCGCGCGCGAAAAATAAAATCGCGACCCCAAGCGCGGCAGGGACGAGCGAGATCAAAAAGATCGAATTGAAATTTTCTCTGACCGAGATAAAGAGCAGGTACGCGGCAGTGACCCCCGCGACCGCGCCCAGTGTGTCGAGCGCGCGATGCAAGCCGAACGCCGCGCCGCGTTGCTTGGGATCAGTCGATTCGGCAATCAACGCGTCGCGCGGCGCGCCACGAATGCCCTTGCCAAAACGATCGACGAGCCGACCCAACAGCACAAGCTGCCAAGTCGTCGAAAGATAGAGGAACACTTTGCCGACGGTCGAGGCGGAGTAGCCGCCAATCGTGAGTGGTTTGCGCGCGCCGAGTCGGTCCGAAAAATATCCGGAAAAGACTTTGATCAGACTCGCGGTCGATTCCGCCAGTCCTTCAATGAGACCGACGATGCCGGGGGTCGCGCCAATGCGCGCCGAGGTCAGATAGAGCGGCAGGAGCGGATAGACCATCTCACTGGAAAAATCAGTGAGAAAG
>JBBSHK010000805.1:0-1235 GCA_038253185.1 Anaerolineae bacterium
CCATCTGTGTGAGGTCTACGGCGAGTTGGTCGAGCAGCGGCGTTTTCGATTCGCCGCGTTTTTGTTTCGAAGAAGAAGAGGATTCGCTGGCGTACGGCGCGGCGTTCATCACCTCACGCGCGAGATTCGAGCGAACCTTGTCGGGGCTGATGCCGAGCGACTTGAGTACGTTGACTGCAATGCCATCGCCCTCGCGAATGAGACCGAGCAGCAAATGCTCCGTGCCGATGTAATGCATTCCCATACGGCGCGCTTCATCCACCGCCAGCTCGATGACACGCTTGGTGCGCGGCGTCAGCGAGAGACGCGTGCCCGGCGCGGCTTGACCGCGCCCGACGATCTCTTCGATCACTTGGCGCACGCGCGTTTGGTCGAGACCCAGCTCGCGCAAGACTTTGGCGGCAAGCCCTTCTTCTTCCCGGATGAGACCTAAAAGGATATGTTCAGTGCCTATATAGTTGTGGTTGAGCCGTTGCGCCTCTTCTTGCGCGAAGGTTAGGACGCGGCGCGCTCGTTTCGTAAATTTGTCGAACTTGTCGGACATCACGTGACACCTCTATCGTGCAAAGGTCGGTTCAATATGAGACGGTCAAACAAAGGTTTTGGAGAGAGGCTTGAAGCGAATCGTAACGAAGCTACAGTGAGAAGTATTGATTCGCCCGAAAAATAAATATTGGTCGTGGTCGGGGTGGAGCCACACATTTATTTTTCTGCTGCATGTAAATCCTGACCGCCTGCTGACGAATGCGGCAAGTGCAATTCGCGATTCGTCGTTTCCTATCCCCGGCGCTCGCTGGCGCCACTCCTAATCATAAATATTGGACGACTGCTACACCACTCTTTAGTTAAGAACGAACCTACGTACTAATTAATACGAGTGCTCTGCGGTTTGAAATCTTACAGCGTTCACGCGCCGGTTCTTAAAATTAAAAGCGTCCTATTCGAATCGTGGACGCCTTTGTTCACTATGCTTCGCCTTCGGGTGACGATTCTCGCTCAGCAGTTTCTTGCTCGCCCTCCGTCCACTCGCCGGCTTCGGGTTGATCGTACTGGGCGTAATCTTCATCGTTCACCCGTTTGAGGGAGAGTCCGAGCCGGCGTCGAGCGGAATCGATCTTGATCACCCGCAGTTGCAGTACGTCGCCCTCTTTCACCACTTCCTTCGGATGGCTGATGCGCTTGTCGGAAAGTTCCGAAACGTGAATGAGACCTTCGATGCCTTCGTCGACGCGAGC
>JBBSHK010000806.1:0-1232 GCA_038253185.1 Anaerolineae bacterium
GCCCATCGGCGCAACCAACGAACGCGGCAATTGGCCCTCGCAAATTTTTGAACTGGTCGCGCGCTGGTTTCCCGAGCATGCCGCGCGGGCGCGCGAGTTGGATTTGCGCGAGGCACAAACTGAGCTCGTGACGCGCTATTTGAAAACCGTTCTCGCCGCGCAACCCGCGACGATTGCGCGCTTGTTTGGAATCGAGCGCGCGGTGCTCGATTCGGTTCTCGCGGAATTGGTCACGCGCGGGCAGGCGCGATTTGAAGAGGGTTGGATTGTGAAAGGCAGAGTTGGAAAGTTCGCAGGATGAAAGTTGGAACCACCATTAACTCGGTAGCTGTTAACCGATGAAATGTGACTTTTCTGATCCACAACACAGAATAACAAAGCCTCCTTCAACGTGAAGGAGGCTTTGCGGTCATATTGCAAACACGCGGTACTTATTCGCTACTTGGTTCGTGGCACTAGCACCAGACCAATCACACCGAACGGCAGTAACCAGAAGAACCAACTCGTGTCGTCCGCGCTAGGGCTTTCGGGAACTGAAGCACTCGTCGTCGGAATCAGCCGAGCCGCGGAGTGCTCCCTCGTCCAATGCGCGCATCTCACCCTATAGTCGTTCAGCAAACGCATTCACTTTTTGTTCCAGGAAAAAACGCACATCGGGATGATTCAAATCATGGCGGCGAAATGCCTCCGCGATTTCTTCGAACCAATCATCGGCATAGAGAACGGTTGCGCCAATCACTTGATGGCTCTCCGCATCCACTTGCAGAAAAAAGTTATGCTCATCGTCAGCCAACTGTGAGACTAGAGCACGCGCGGGATCATTGTTGATGCGCAAATTGAGTTCGTCAAAGTCGTCGTCGTGATAATGGTTTATATATTCGATCTTTACTTCTTCCATGTCAGCACCATCCGTTTTTGTACCACATTGGTGGAGAGCGCCGTTTGAACATAACCGCGCAGTCCATCCCTTTCCTGCACAAATTTTACAGAGACATAAACGAGATTGTCTTGAAGCAGATCCGTCAGGTTTTTACTCTTGTAGTACGCGTAAACTTGAGCACCAGTTTTCCAATTTCGTGTTGAGATAGGATCAAAATAGATTTCGTCAGGGTCTGTGACAGTTTTTCAAATTTCCTCCGAGTATGGAGCCACATAATCATGCTCTGTAACGATGTGCTCCAATATATCTGCTGCCAGTGAATTGCTGAACCCGCGCGGGTCGGTGACGGTCC
>JBBSHK010000807.1:0-1225 GCA_038253185.1 Anaerolineae bacterium
CAGATCGCATTAATACAATCATAAATCCCTGGCTTGCCGCTGTCAAGCGGCGAATGGTGGCGTCTTATCGGACATTCACAAGGATGCAACCAGAACGCCGCCAGGGCAGGCAAAATTCGTAAATCAGCAATACTTCTGGAGAAATATATGACGAAAAAAGGTAGAATCCTGACAGGCGATCGACCGACCGGACAATTGCATCTCGGTCACTATGTCGGCACATTAGCGAACCGCGTGCATTTGCAAGATGAGTACGAAGTGTTTTTGCTCGTCGCGGATTATCACGCGCTCACGCGCAACACGGAGAAAAGTCACGTGCTCGCGATGCGCGAACACATTCGCGATCTGGTGCTCGACTATCTCGCGGTGGGAATCGATCCGAACAAAACGACGATCTATGTCCAGTCCGATGTGCCGACGGTCTGCGAATTGCATCTCTTATTTTCAATGTTGGCGACGGTGCCGCGTCTCGAACGTGTGCCCACATTGAAGGAGGTGATGGAGGCGGAGCACATCGAGCAAGCCTCGTATGGTCTGCTCGGCTATCCGGTTTTGCAAGCGGCGGATATTTTGCACGTGCGCGCGAACCTTGTGCCGGTCGGTAAAGACCAAGCCTCGCATCTCGAATTGACGCGGGAGATTGCGCGCCGCTTTAATTATTTGTACCGCGACGTTTTTCCTGAACCCGATACGCTCATCGGCGAAGTGCCCACGTTGATGGGCACGAATGGGCAGAACAAGATGAGTAAGTCGCTCGGCAACGCGATCTATCTCGGCGACAGCGCAGAGACGGTGCGGCAACGGGTGATGAATATGTACACCGATCCCGCGCGGATTCGCGCCGACATTCCCGGCACGCCCGAAGGCAATCCCGTTTTTCAATATCACGACGCGTTCAATTCCAATCAAGCCGAAGTCGAAGACTTGAAAACGCGTTATCGCGCGGGCAAGGTCGGCGACGTGGAAGTGAAAAAGAAACTGAATGCCGCGCTGGAAAATTTTCTCGCGCCGATTCGCGAGCGCCGCGAATATTTTCAGGTGCGTCCGCACATCGTTGACGAAATTCTCGCGGCAGGCGCGGCGAAGGTGCGTCCCATTTCGCAAGAGACGGTTGAGATGGCGCGCGAGGCGATGGGCTTGTCGCGCGTGATGGCGACGCGGGGAGGATAGGAAAGTGGTGAGTGGTTAGTAACGAATGGTGCTAGTTGCTGTTTCAAGCTTGGTA
>JBBSHK010000808.1:0-1206 GCA_038253185.1 Anaerolineae bacterium
AAATGCGAGGAAGGACATGAGGAATTGCAGATTGCGGATTGCAGATTCTAGATTTCAGAATTCGGACGGGAGACTTATCGAATCAATGATGCCGACGATAGAAGAGCGGACGGGCGCGTTCGGTTGCCCCATCACCTGCCGCGTGGAATTACCTTCTTGGCAAACGAGCACCGTATCGCCAATACCCGCGTGCGCGGCATCAATCGCGATGAAATCTTCATCGATCTGTTCCCCCGCGAGATTCATCGGCTGAACCAGCAAAAGCTTCCATCCACTGAACGCGGGATGCTTGATTGTAGAGATGATGGTGCCGGTGACTTTAGCAATGACCATAAAAAGTTTAATGTGGAGAATTCAACATTTAAACGTTATGTGTAATACGACTCGCCGCTCGGCAATTCCAATTCAACTGCGCCGATCAAGTCTAAGGTCTCGACAATACCGACAATCGCGAGATCGACCGGGCCCACTACCGGAAACGTCGCGAGCGAGGCTTCACGCGCGCGCACGAGGAAAACAAAATCGCGCTCTCCTGCGTCGACCACATCAATCGCGGCTTGTGGTCTGCCAATCGGCTGGCGCGACTTGTTCATCAACTGCACGAGCAATAATTTTTCGCCCGCGAGCGTCGGGTCTTTGATCGTCGCGACGACGCTGCCAACTACTTGACCGAGAATCACTGTGATTTCTGATTTCCGATATATAATTTATGATTTTGGCATGCCAAACCAATCAGCAATCTGCAATCATAAATCATTTATAGCTATAGCTGGCTCACCACGCGTCGCACGATTGTGTCCACCACCGCCGGATCGACCCCGGGACCGAGGCGCGCGATCACACCGCTCTTGACCTTCTCGATGACCTGCTCTCTTTCACGCTCGGTGAGTGTGCCGCTCGCGCTGCTGTTCGCAGGCGTGGCGCCAGTCGGCGCGGCTTGCGGCGAGGCGACGTTGCGGACGCGCATGCCGAGCTTTTCCATTTTCTCGCGCGCCTCATCGGTAATATAAACATTGTCGTTTACTTCGATTTCTTTCACGCCTCGTCGCGCGAGGTCTTCGATGTCCACTTCGGTGTAAAAAATTCGCGGCATACTTTCGTTCCTATTTACCGCTCAAGTTTTCGAGCGCGGCGGTGGCAGCGCGCCGCGCCGCGAGAATTTCCGCTTCCGTGCCGGAGAGCCACATACGCCCAAAGCGACCGACT
>JBBSHK010000809.1:0-1202 GCA_038253185.1 Anaerolineae bacterium
ATACAAAGCTCATCGCTGAACAACTTGACCACCGAGACCATCATTATCAAAGGCAAGGGCACCTGGCGAAAAGCCGGAGCCGCTCAATGGGTCAAGTCCGGTTTTGATATGAGCGACCTGGTGTTCTCGTTCCTCGATCCCAAAAATCTGGAACAACTGAAGGGCAGCATCAAGATCAGCACACTCCAACTCGCCGGGGCTGAAGTGCTCAACGGCAAACCGACGCTGGTGTATCAATACAACACCGAGCTTCCCGGCACGACCGCTGAGAGCACGATCAAGGGGACGTTCAAAATCTGGGTTGGCGCAACCGATCGCCGCGCGTACAAGCTCGAGGGTGATACCGACTCGATCGTGAACAAGGGCGCAAAAATTCACACGGTTGTCACGTACGAGTACGACCTCGATATTAAAATCGAACAGCCGATCCCATAGTCCGGAAAACTGACGAGTCCGCAAAACGCGGCGGGTGAATTTATTCACCCGCCGCGTTTCTTTTTTGGGAATTCCGGAGGCTACCGATTGCGCTCGCCGCGCACAAAGAGAAACGTGCCCGCGACGAGAAACGCGGCGAACATCAAGCCCATAACGGCGAGATTGAAGAGTGGACTCGCGAGCACAGCGGTGGCATAGTCGGGACTGCCACTGTAAAAAATCCCGCGGATGAAATCAATGGCGTAACGCATCGGTGAAATGCGCGAGAGAATATCGAGATACGGCGGCAAGACTTTGATCGGGGTGAAAACACCCGCGGTAAAAAATTGCGGAAAGATGACAAAGGGGAAAATTTGATTCGCAGTGCGCTGGCTCGTAAAACTGGCGAGCATCATAATTCCGAACGCGCCTCCAAACAGACACACGACCACACTAGTGAACAGGATACCCAGCACTTGCGGCACGCCGAGCGGCACTCTGAGAATCAGCGCAAACACCACGATCGCCGCGCCTTGCGGTAACGCCACCAGTGACTCACCCAAAATTTTTCCAAAGACAATCGAATAACGCGAGATGGGCGAGACGAAAATCTCTTGACTGAAATCATTCTCGCGGTCCTCGATGAGTGAGATCACACCCTGCGCGGTCGATTGAAAGAGCGTCTGCCCGAGCACGCCGGTAAAGACAAACACCAGCCAGTTGTAACTATTGCTCGCGCCAAAGTTCGCTTGCAAGGTCCCGCCGAGAATGCCGATAAAGATGAGCGG
>JBBSHK010000810.1:0-1199 GCA_038253185.1 Anaerolineae bacterium
TAGTTATTATAGCGAGGCAAGGGGAGAGATGTCAACGGCGCTGGCGATTGGAACACAACCCCCGAGACAAGAATGATATTCGCGTAAGGAGTAAATTCGCCGGCGCGCCATTCCTACCATTTCACAACACCCTTTATATAATCGGCTTGTTTCGCGCTGGCACGCTCGAACAGGTCTTGCGCTTTTTCCGGCGGGACAATATGTGTGATGAGCGGCTTGAGATCAAACACTCCTTTTTGCATTAGTTGAACCGTGCGCTGAAACACGCGCGGAAAATCGGTGCTGATCTTGGGCGAGGTGTTCACCACCTGGAGTCCGAGGTGATGCCATTCGTAAATATCCACCGTGCGTACTTCGCCGCGATGCGAGCCAAAAATATTCAACCGCCCGCCCGCGCGCAAAATGCGATACGACAAATCGAGCGTTGGCTGCGTGCCCGCGCTTTCGATGGCGAGGTCCACCGGATGACGCTTTAATTCTTCGATTTGTTGGTTGCCCCCGGCAGAACTAACGATAATGGTTTTTGTCGCGCCAAACTGCCGCGCCAGGTCCAAACGATGTTCGTCAATATCGAGCGCGATCAGTTCCGCGCTGAGACTATACTTGAGCGCTTGAATAAAAATCAGACCCATAAAACCGGTGCCAACTACCGCGACGCGATCGCCCGGAATAATTTTGCTCCATTCGATGCTGTTGATCACGGTTGAGATTGGCTCGGCGAGCCAGTACTCCAAATCCTGCGCGTCGTCGGGTATGCGCGCGATCATATCCTGCGGAACGTTTGCGAGGTGTCCAAAGAGTCGCGAACGGTTGCCCATCACCGCGACCTTGTCACCCGCACGAACCTCCGTGACTTGGTTGCCCGCCTCGCGCACAATTCCAACGCCTTCGTGTCCATGCAAAAAAGGATACGCTAGACCCTTCGGCGCAAAGCCATTGAACAACGCAAGGTCGTATGCACACACGCCCGTGGCGCGTACTTCGATCTGTACTTCGTCCGGCGCGGGATTGCCGATCTCGAATTCTTTCACGCGAACTTGATGCGGCGCTTCATAGAACATGCCAATTGTTTTCACAGAAATAATTCCCCCGCTGATCGAGTTCAAGATTGCGCGCCAAAAATTTCCTCGAGCGCGCGGCGCATCACAGGCACCGGCGCCTCGTGTCCCGTCCACAGCTTGAAACCAATCGCTCCTTGA
>JBBSHK010000811.1:0-1196 GCA_038253185.1 Anaerolineae bacterium
GCCCGTCGCCGTCGTCGTAAATGTAACGGGCGAAGGTGTCAAGACTTTGCCTCCGCCAACCCTTGTGCCGACACTCGCTCCGCTGCCGAATCCATTTACCACGCTCGTTCCGGTCAGCAAGGGCGTGGGTGGACGAATCGCGTTTGTCGATTCCGCGGGCGGCAATCTTTACGTCGTCAATGGAGACGGCTCGAACTTGCGCCGCGTTAGTTTCGGCATCGATCCGCAGTGGAATCACGAAGGTACGCAGATTGCGCTGGCACGGGAAGGTCCGGTGCCCGGCATCTTTGTGATCGACCCGAATGGCTCGAACGAAAGTCTGGTCGCGAGCGCAGCTCAAGTACGCGCGCCTGATTGGAGCCCGGACGATTCACAAATTGTTTTTTCGTATCGCGGTAAGGTCAAGCTCGGCTTTCAAATCTGCGTGGGTCGCTTCTTGTGTATTGATTTGCCGCGCTTCAAACCCGGCGAGGTCAAGTGCGCAGGGAGCGAATGTATTGACATTCCCGAATTGCCGGAGAATGGAGTTTGTTTTCGCCGCTTTTGTCTGGAGGAGACCGAAAATCCTATCTGGTCACTAGCGGTGTACAACTCGAACAATGGTACGATCGATGGAGCCCGCGCGACCAAACACGCGTTTACGCCGACGTGGAATCGCGACCGTGTGACGATTGCCTACAACGATCCGGCGCTCGGCATCACGCGAACTTTTCTCAAGGGCGAGGTGGAGCCATTTCCATTCGTCGGTGATTTGCGCGCGGGTCTCGCCAGCTATTCGCCACAAAAATTAATGTCGCCACAATACTCGCCCGATGGTGGCTCGATTGTTTACATGGTTGATCAGCCTCCGGCGTGGCAAATTGCCATCGCGAATGCCGACGGCTCGAATCAACATCTCCTGACCCGGCGCGACCTTTTCGATTTTGTGCATCCCAATAATGTAGCACCCGTATGGTCGCCGGATGGAACCAAGATCCTGTTTCTGTCGGACCGCAACGGCAAGTGGGAATTCTTTACAATGAATTCGGACGGCTCCAACGTTCAACAAGTTTTGAAAAACGTGACGGATCAGTTTCTGCTTTTCTATGAATACGAGAGTGAACGTATGGCAAGTTGGACCAAGTGACGGGAACTGCAAAATAATTATTCCAAAAGTTCCGATCAATATCCGTCAGCTAACGGATGTGCCCTCAGTA
>JBBSHK010000812.1:0-1194 GCA_038253185.1 Anaerolineae bacterium
CGAACACCAATATTTTCTGGTACTTGGATTTCCCGCGATACAACACGCGCTTGACCGGATAGCGGTAGTTAATCGGACTGGTCGGTTCGTTTTCGAGGAAATATTTCATCGCAATTCGTGGGTAGGGGCAGGTCTCAGACCTGCCCCTACGGTGTTCATAATTTGATTCGCGCGCTCATGCGGTCAAAGCGGGGGTCGTCGCGGCGGAAGATGTCGGGATTCCTACCCTTCACCAGCGCGAGATGATAGGTAAACAGTTGCATCGGGATCAGGTGCGTCAGCGTGCTGAATGGTTCCGGCACGCGCGGTACGCGCACCCACGCGTTCGAGCTACGCTCGGCTTCACTTTCCTCAGCATCGCTCACGACGACGTACGGCGCGCCGATTTCCTGAATCATCCCCGCGATTTCCAGAGTGCGCGAGCGCGCCGCGCCTTGGGGCGCAATCAAAAAGAAAATATCCTCAGCCTCGACCGCCTGAAACGGACCATGAATCATTGTCTCCGTCGCGAGTCCTTCAGCTTGTGAGTACGAAGTCTCTTTGATCTTGAGCGCGGTTTCGTGCGCGACAATCGCGGCAGGACCACCACCGACAATCCAAATGCGGCGACGATTCGCAAATTCTTTCGCGAGCCGCGTCATTTCATTTTCAGTCGCGAGCGCGGTCTGCAACGCGTGCGGAATCGCGACGGTCAACAACTCGTCGTCGAGTTGAGTTTCATTTGATGAAACGCGACCAAGTTCTTGCGCGAGCACACTGATCACAGCAACCGCGCCGTAGTAGCTAAAGGTGTGCGCGGACGATTGCTCTTGTGGCACGGTGACGAAAACGTAATCCACCAGCCCCGGCGTTGGCGCGGCGTGTGCGCCCTCTCCCGTAATCAAAACTGTGCGGCAGCCCGCAGCTTTCGCGCGCTTTAATGATTCGACCGAATAATTTTTCGTGCCGCGATGACTGAAAACGATGACCGTATCGGTTGGCGCGAGCTTCGGCGTGTAGAGTGCAAATTCGAACGCGCCCATCGCGCGATAATCGCGGTCGCCGCCATACGCGCACAAAATATTTTCACCTGTTTGCGCGGCGTGGAACGAAGTGCCTGTGCCCACGAAATAAATGCCACGGCTATCTTGAATCGCGGCAGCGACATCCCGCGCCTGATCGCGGACACGCGCGACAATCTTCGACCACGCGTCC
>JBBSHK010000813.1:0-1179 GCA_038253185.1 Anaerolineae bacterium
GAAAATTTGACGATGACACGCTGCAGGTCAGCGCATATGCGAGATCGTCCACCATCACGGCGTTTATTCGCGCGATGAGTCCATACGATGGTCACCGCATCAACGTTTACCTCGACAGCGCCGCGTTGGATGTGAATACAGGTATGTCGCCGATTCAGGTCACCGCGCCAACGGCTACGCAGCCGCCCCCTATGCCCACCAATATTCCCGCGCCGACGAACTCGCCCCGACTGACCGCGCAAGCCACACGCGTCCTGACCGCGCCCGCGCTCGCGCGTACTGCCACCTCCGCGCCGCCGCAAAGCGCGGCGGCAACCCACGCGCCTTTCATTTCGCCAACTCTTACCCAAACTAACGAGCCACCCGGAACGCCGACGCCAACGGTACCGGCAACGCGCGTTCGCCGCGCCGCGCCAACACCGCTGGTTCAGGAGAGCGCCTCCGTGTCGCCATTGACGCTCGGCATCTTCGGCGCGGTCGGGCTGGTCGGAATTGTTGTCGCGGGAATCTTGTTCGCGCTCGCGTTTATTTTCTGGCGGCGCGCGAACAAGACCTGACGAATCTAGAATCTTCCTGCGTGTTCATAAACAGGAACACAGCACACGCTGATTTTTTGACTTTTCTGTTTTCCTCGCCTATAGTCTGCAAGATGTTGCTCCTGTTGCGCGCCCGAGCGCTTTTGGTTTTACTCATCGTTCTCCTCGCCACTCTCAATCCACTCGCTCCCCCGGCTCTTGCACGGTCTACCTGTTCAGGTGATTCCGACAATCTGATATTCAATAGTTGGATGCGCGAAGGGCAACTCTCGCCTTATGGACCTGTTGCCGATGGGTGGAAAGCATTCGTTATGAATGGCGATCCTCCAACTTTTGATTGGGTCGACAACGAAGGTTGGGACGCGCAGGGCTCCCAGTATATCTGGGCAGACGCGCAACCCTTTGATGCCGGAATTTATCAGGTGGTCGCGAACTTGCAGCCGGGAACGTATTATCATGTTTGGATCGCGTATGCGCAGCGGCGTTATGATCCGGGGGATACGGTGAATCACGTCGGCGACAAGATCGGTGTGATCCTTGGCGTTGATCCCACCGGTGGAACGGACCCCCATTCATCGAAAGTGGTCTGGGGACCTGAACTGTTGACCGGCTCATCGGTCAATAATCCCGCGTTGGATACCAC
>JBBSHK010000814.1:0-1178 GCA_038253185.1 Anaerolineae bacterium
CATCGATGATTCGCGCCGTGACTTCCTGTCCTAACAATGCAAACATCAACAACTGTGACACTGGGCTTGGAATCTCCGGCAAATATACACGCCCTGCCCAATGGATCAGGCATTCGCGCAATCAAGACATCGTTCCTCTTTAAGAATGTGCAGCCAAGTTCTCTCGCTTTCATGCTAGTCAAAAAGCGGTTAGACCTATTTCGATAAACACCGTCGCCCACATCCGCAAGCTGTATTAGCCGCACATCACCATTAGGGTCTTGGTCTTTGCTCTCTACCCAATCCCCATCAATGAAAATCCCATCACGATCAACAAGATCGCCAATCGTCGCCAACGTCCAACCTTTCGGCAGTTGCGGCAAATTATTCGTATCCATACGAAAAACCCACAATGCCTACTTGGTCTGCTCCGACGCTTTTTCGCGCAGCCATTGATTGATGAGCGACTTGGACGATGTTCGCCTCGCTTTGGCAATCGCCGTCACCTTTTCCGCGAGGTCTTGATCCAGCGCGACCAGATGTGTCTTGCGCGTGATGTCAATCTCGAACTCGGCTTCAGGCATTTCGTCCCAATACTCGCCGAGATCGTGCGTGTCAAAGAATTCGACCAACTTGTCGAGTGAATCGAATTTCGGAAGTGATCTATTTTTTGCCATACTGTCTCCGTTCCTTTGGCGCCATATCTCTTGCGCTTAGAATCAATGCTTCTCGCGTTTGCTTGTAAATGAAAAGCACGGATAGGTATCTGCCTGCTTCGGTCTGTCCCAATGCGAGATATATATCTTCGCCTTCCCGTTCCCCTTTTTCCATAAACCGAATCTTGGGTTTACTGTTGAACACTTCTTCAACTTCGAAAGTCTCAACGCGGTGTTTTGACGCGAGTTTATCCACAATCTCGCGCAGCCAGATAATTCCTTCGATGCGCATTGGCTCCCTCCGAGCCGAGCGGTCACGCCACCAACGCCGTATTCAATTCATTCATCAGATTATCCAAGTTCTGACCAAATAGATTGAATGCCCTGACGCGCCCGCCCTTGTCGCTGAACGGCACGTTATCAAAATCATCCCAGCCAATCTCGACCGACGTCGCGATTTGTTCCTTGATCATCGTCAGCCATTCGCGCTGTTCGGGCGTGAACGCGTGTCCGTTCTGCTGCTGCTTCAATAACCATTCGTCA
>JBBSHK010000815.1:0-1177 GCA_038253185.1 Anaerolineae bacterium
ATGGCAAGCGAAAAGGTTAAAACGTTTGGGTTTTAGGCTTTAGCCTGTTCCCTTGCCAGCAGGTTTCAACCTGCGGAATGAATTTCAAAACACTCTCTTAGGAGTAAAGGTGTGATGTATCCGTTTGCAAAAATTGCGCGCTGCCCGACTTCCCTCGCAGTTTGCCACTCTCGACAATCACTTTGCCGCGCTGCATCGTCAACTCGACCGCACCCATAACCTCGCGTCCTTCGTACAACGTGAACCCGGCTTTTGAATGTTGGTTCGACGCGCTGATGGTCCACTTTTTCGTGGGATCGAAAATTACCAGGTCCGCATCCGAACCAACCAGCAGCGAACCTTTGCGCGGATACAAGCCAAAAATTTTCGCGGGCGTCTTGCAGAGTGCCGCGACAAGTGTGTTCAAACTCAACTTGCCGCCGTTCACAGCTGCGTCGTAGCAGATCGTTAGCATCGTTTCGATCTGCGGTGCGCCGTACTGCGCGTCGAAAAAATCGTCGGTCAACTTTTTTGCTTTCGGCGCGTGGTCGCTGCCGATAGTGACAAGCGTCCCGTCATTCAACCCCTGCCACAATGCTTCGTTGTCGCGCGCGCTACGGAGCGGCGGACCGATCTTTGCCGGCGCGCCCATTCGTTGCGTAGTTTCATCGGTCAGCGTCAAATACTGCGGGCAGGTTTCGCCAAAAACTTTCCCGCCGTTCGCTTTCGCGCGGCGCAATGGGGCTAGGTTGGGCGCGGCGCTATTGTGAACAATGTACACCGCGCAGTTCATCACCTGTGCGATGGAGATGGCGCGATTGGTGGCTTCCGCTTCGAGCAGCGCGGGACGCATCGCGGTGAACATCGCTTTCGGATCGCGTCCTTCGCGATTGTACTTGTCTTCCAAATAATCGGTCGCGAGTCCATTCTCACAGTGAACGCACACTAGCCCGCGTTCCTGTGCGACGACATCCATCAACGCGGTCATCCAATAATCATCTGTCATCCATTTCAATTTCGCGTACGTCATAAAAACTTTGAACGACGTGACACCGAGCCTGAACGCGGCAGGAACATCATGGATTTGATTCGCCACATCGAACAAACCCGCGTGCATTCCAAAATCGAGCAGCGAATCTCGCAAGCCCTCGTCGCGAAATTTTTCGAGCGTCGGCACGATCTGCTGCCCCGGCTTGAC
>JBBSHK010000816.1:0-1158 GCA_038253185.1 Anaerolineae bacterium
AGACAAAAAATATTGGCAAGAAGAACGAGCGCATCGAGGCGTTTACTCAGTACGGGGATCAGCTCAGTCGTCACGATATGGAATACGACTGGGCGGATGAAACTATTCACGCGAGCTACGGCGCGCGTTGGCTCAAAGCGCTGCTCGCTGCTACGCCCGATGTTTCACCCGACGCGATTCGCGCGCGCTGTGGCGAATTGGTGGCGCAGGTAGTCGCGAGCGCGACCGCGGAGGAACGCGCCGCTGTTTCTCGAAGCACGCACGCGATGATTGACAAGGCAGAAAAATTATCGAATCGCGCAGGCTAAGTGGCAACCACTATTTTTAATGTGGCGGCATTGCCAAACGCTTGCCGCTCGCCGCGTTCTTTGTTATAATATTTTCCGCTCCCTGGAATTACACCCCTGCACGGACTGCATCCCACGCAGCAAATTAACTTTTGATTGAAAGGAGGTGACCGGCAATTATTGTGCAGCAGAGACGCCTTTCCTTTCAACTATTCATGCTCACGATGCGCCGCTCTCAACTCGCCGCTCGACTGTGAGCGACTCGACTGTGAGCGACTCAACTGTGAGCATTGACCAACCACGCTACCTAATTCGATTCTCTCAGGAGGAGAAGAAATGTCCAAACGCTTTTTGATTTTTGCTACGCTGGCGATTGTGCTGATGATTGCGATCAGCGCGTGCGGCACTCCCGCGGCGCCAGCGGCAACGAGCGCACCTGTCGCGACCAAAGCGCCCGCGGCGACGAACGCACCTGCGGCAACCAATGCACCTGCCGCGACGAACGCACCTGCGGCAACGACCGCCGCGACCGCAGCCGCCACCTCCGCTGGAACCGCGAAGAAGATCAAGGCAGGTCTCGTGACCGACATCGGCGGTCCTGACGACAAGGCATTCAATCAGACCTCGATCAAAGGTCTTACCGACGCGCAGACGAAACTCGGCGTCGACGGGAAAGTCTTGCAGTCACGCCAGCAGACCGACTATTCCAAAAATATCGACGAGTTCGCGAGCCAGGGTTACGACATCATCGTGACCGTCGGCTTTTTGCTCGGAGTCGATACGGCGAAAGGCGCCAAGGCGCATCCCGATACGAAATTCGCCATCGTGGACTATTCGTACCCCGACTGCTTTGGCAGCGCGGTGGAAGGTA
>JBBSHK010000817.1:0-1154 GCA_038253185.1 Anaerolineae bacterium
CACAATCACCACCGTGGCGGAACGGGTGCGATGATAGGATTGTATCATCTGCTCGATGACCGCGACATTATACGGGTCGAGATTCGCCGTCGGCTCGTCGAGCAGCAGTACGTCCGGTTCAATCACAAGCGCCCGCGCGAGTGCGACGCGCTGCAACTCACCACCCGATAAAGAGGCAGTCTTGGCATTTGCCACCTTGCTCAAGCCAAGCTGTTCCAGCAGATTTGAAATAAGCGTTTGGGTCTTGCCAATCCCGCGCAACTTGAGCGGATATTCGACATTGGCGCGCACCGTGCCATTCAACAACAAGGGACGTTGGAAGAGCAGCGTGACGCGCCGCCGCGCCACCAGCGGAACCTTGTCTACGTTTGCCCAACTCTCACCGAAAAAATGCAACGCGCCGTTGGTCGGACTCTCTAACAACGCCAGCAGACGCAATAGCGTACTCTTGCCTGCGCCGCTCGGTCCGACGATGACGAATATTTCTCCCGCGTAAATTTCAAGCGCCTCAATGTCGAGAGTTGTCCGTGTGGCATACACTTGGCGGATATGGTCGAGCGCGTAAACGCGGGAGCGCTTCACGTTAACTCTTAGCGCGCAGCCAGGTGCCCTGGGTCAGCGCCACCGCGAAATTGATGAGGAAGGTGGTCGCAAGCAAAATTAGTGCCAAAGCCAGCGCGCGGTCGAATTGTCCCTCGCGTGTCTCTAGCACAATCGCGGTCGTCAGCACGCGCGTCGAACCCGCGATATTGCCGCCGACGAGCATTACCGCGCCGACTTCAGAAATGATCGCGCCGAATCCGGCGACCAACGCGAGGATAACACCGCCGCGCGCTTGATTCAATATCGTCCAACTCGCTTGCGTGGTCGTCGCGCCCAGCGTCACTAATTGTAATCGGAGCGCAGGATCAATGGCGAGGACTGCCGCCATCGTTAGTCCCGTGACGAGCGGCAGCGCCAGAATAATCTGCGCGAAGATCATCGCATTCGGCGTAAACAGCCCGCCCAGCCCGCCGAGCGGTCCCGAATGGGACAAGAGCAAATAGACCGCGAGTCCCACCACGACCGGCGGCAATCCCATTCCCGTATAGATGAGCGCGAGCGCCAGCCGACGCAACGGCAGTTGCGCGAGTCCCAGCCACGCGCCGAGGGGA
>JBBSHK010000818.1:0-1138 GCA_038253185.1 Anaerolineae bacterium
CAATTTTTTCGCAGTGTGGACGACGCTGGTGATTATTTTGTTTAATCTCGATCGCTTTTCGCCGCAGCCGTTGATTGAGCCGCTCAAGTATTTTGGATTTGCTTATCTCCCTGCCGTTCTCTTGCTCGCGTATTACATTTACCATCGCGCTCGCGCAGATCTGAAATTGCACCAGCCGCTGTTCGCCGCGCAGCAAGCGGACCTTGTGCAGGAGACGCAAGAAGTCGTCGACGCGTAAATTCTGATTGTGCTACAGTATCGTTAAGATACATACGATGACTGAGGAGACTCGACCGCATTCGCTAGCGCAACACCGCCTTTTTGATCGTCGTCTTTTCCTCGCTTTTATTCTCGTCAGCGCTGTCCTGATTTTCCTACTTGTCCGCCTCGCGGGTGCAGAGAGAACGCTCGCGCGCATTCAGAACGCGCAGCCGATCTTTGTCGCCGCGGTTATCGTCGGTCATATGCTGCGCCATTTCGCCACGGCAGCTTCGACGATGGTGCTCTCGGAAATGTTCGGGCTGCAGCTCAAGTACTTGCCCCTCTTTCAAGCGAACCTTGCTTCACAAGCCGCGAATCGGACGTTCTCTGTTGGTGGCGCGACGGGGCTGGTCGTGCGCTATGCGTACTTGCACGGGCACGGGATGCACACCGGCTCGTTTGCGGCGCTCGAAGTTTTGGAAGACTTGCTGAGTTCCACCGCCGCGATGCTGTTGCTGATGTCCGGCGTAGTAATTGTGCTGGTCACCAATCCGACGCTCGGCGTGGCGAGTGTGTTGTCCGGCGGACTCTTCATCGGCGCGCTCGCGCTGGCGGTGATCGGATTCTATTTGTATCATCGTCGCGATCTGGTCGAACGCCTCGCGCACTCCGTTTCGCGACGAACGAGCGCGGTGGTAACGCGCATCATCGGCAGGACGCTGTATGATCGCGACAAAGTCGAGCGCGCGGTGGATGATTTTTATGACAGTGTCGCGCACGCGCGGCGCGATCCGAGACGCTTTGTGCTCGCGTGTGTTTTCAACTTGCTCCGTATGAGCAGTGATCCGATTGCACTGTATTTTGCTTTCCTCGCGATTGGCGTGAGTCTGCCCGCCGGCTTTGTAATGATACTGACGACGACCTCGACCACCGCGGC
>JBBSHK010000819.1:0-1131 GCA_038253185.1 Anaerolineae bacterium
CGCCACCTGCTCGATCTCTTCGCGCGCCAGTCCTCTCAGGTCGCCGGGGTTCTGGGAAAAAAAATACAGCACCGCGCGCAATAAATATTCGCGCAGGTCATTGATCGCCGCCTGCTGCTCCGGGGTTGCCTCCGCCTTCAGATCGTGCCGCCATTCTTCGTTGGTCCGTTGTCTCATTTTCTATATAACGACAGATCGAATTATTGTAACAAGCCCGCGCCCGCGCTCGCGCGCACCGTCATCACAATCGGATCGAGTTGTGTCTGTTCCTTGTACTTGCGCGAGATATTATTTACAAATTCCGCCGCGTCGCGCTCGCGTACGAGGTTCACTGTCGCGCCGCCAAAGCCCGCGCCCGTGAGCCGCGCGCCGTAACAGCCCTGTTGCTGGCGCGCGATCTCGACCATCAGGTCAAGCTCCGCACAACTCACCTCATAATCGTCGCGCAAGCTAGCTTGCGATTCATACATCAATTGTCCAAATGCTTTCACATCGGGTTTCTTTGCCGCGTCCGCCGCTTTCAAGACGCGCTCGTTTTCGCTGAGCACGTGGCGCGCCCGTTTCGCCAAGTTGGGCGGCAGTTGATTCTCCGCGCGTCGAAATTCTTTTGGCGAAACCTCGCGCAGCGACTGGAGTGGACGCCCCAAGATTTGCGCGAGCAGCATCGTCGCGTTCTCACATTCCGCGCGGCGCGTGTTATAGCCCGACGCGGCGAGGTGGCGCTGCTTCATCGTATCCGCCACGACGATCACGACGCCGGTTGGCAGCGGCACAGCACGGTACGACAGATCGCGACAGTCGATCAAGAGCGCGTGGTCGGCTTGCGACAGCGCCGACGCGAATTGGTCCATGATGCCGCTCTTGACGCCGACAAATTCATTCTCCGCGCGTTGGCACAACTGCGCGAGCGCGACCTTGTCCAAACCAAAATTACCAAAGGTCTGAAAAGTAGTCGCCGCGCCGACTTCAAGCGCCGCCGAGGACGACAAGCCCGCGCCGCCAGGAATAGTACTGCTGACCACCGCATCCACGCCCGGAAAATTCAAGCCGCGCTGCGTGAGTTGAAACGCGACCCCGCGAATGTAATTCGCCCAACGATAATCGGGATGATGCGCGATGTCGTCGAGCGAC
>JBBSHK010000820.1:0-1125 GCA_038253185.1 Anaerolineae bacterium
CGGCGAGAACCCGCGGCACAAGTACCCAAAATGACAACGCGGTGAACACAAGACTGTTTCGAAAAAATTTTCCTCGACCAGTCCTCCATTCACCGCGTTATCGCCACGCCTTGACATCGCGGGCGGAGTCAGGCTGCTTTTTCGAGCACCTCTTCCTTGAGATAATCGAGAATCTCGGTGCGGGCTTGCTTGTAGAGCTTGAGCAGATTTTCATCTGCACCCTTGTAACCCGAGACATTTCGTTTCGCGCAAGCGGAGCAGCCCATCAGAGCTTTGTAGCGGTCGGGATTGCAGTCGAGGCAACTGCACTGTTTGATCATCATGAGACAGAAAGCGAGACTGTCCGGGTGATCTTCAGGCAGCGCCGCGACGCGCCGAGCCAGCTCGCGCCATTTTGTCTCGCGCAAGCCGGTCAAGGCGCTCACGCTCTTGTGTGGGAAAAGAATTTCCGCACGCATTCTGCACATCTCCTCTTCTTTTGCGAATCAGCGGAGGCGATTCGCCGGGTATTCGGATAATGATTTTGAGCGGTGATCGATGATCCCCGCAAAAAGTCACCGCGCGGGAAAAATTCAACGTACGGTGCGCGGATGAGCCGCGTGGCGCGACTGACGAACCGAAGGAGAAGTGCTCGTGCTTCCTTGCCGCTTGCTTCAAGTCCTTGCGATTCAAGATGTTATTGAAATGGTTCGAGTCAATCGGACTCGACCCATCGCCAAGATTTCCTTCCAATATTCGAGACCGTAGTTCTATCTATACCAAAGTCTAGTGCAATTTGCTCGTGTGCCTCTCCGGCTTTTTTCCGCTGCAGTATTTCTCGCCCTTCGCCTGCCGTTAATTTGGCATGATTTCTCGAATTGAAGTGAGGGTCGTATGTCTCTAATGCCTTCGTTATTTGGGACTGGCGACGCGAACTCATGAGTGGGTAAAGCAACTCCATTAGACGAACGGCCTTTTGACCAATAATCATCAGCTTATAACTGGTTTTCCAAAGCCCAACTCTCCGCCTATCGGTGAAAATATAATTTACCTCAGAGAGACGCGCGACCTTTTGGATAACATCCAAGTCAGTCATTTGCACTGATATGCGCGGCTTATTTGGCTAGCTTGGCGGTGCCTTCAGGA
>JBBSHK010000821.1:0-1118 GCA_038253185.1 Anaerolineae bacterium
ACGGCGCTATCGAACGCGACGCAATTGTGTGCGCGCGTGGGGCGCGCGCGTTTCGGAAAAATTCGTGTTGTGGGTTCGCGCAGGTCGGGCGCGCCCCGCGCCAAATCCGTCAAGCGGTCGAAATCGATCGTCTGCTGAACGTGCATAGTAAGTCGATGATAATATTCTTCGCGCGGCGAGCGTTCGGGCGCGGGCACGAGTCCGAGATGCCTCTCTGGAATCAGGAGCGACGGATCGTGCGGCAAATAGCCGAGGGCAGGAATACCCCCGCGCGCTTCCACTGATTGCTTGAGCCAAGCGTAATGTCCGGTCGAACCGACGTTATTGAAAATCACACCTGCGAGGTTAACCGCGTGATCAAATTCGCGGAAACCGAGCGCGACCGCGGCGGCGCTGGTCGCCATGTGACTCGCGTCGATGACGAGCACCACCGGCGCTTGCAACAATTTCGCGAGATGGGCGGTGCTGCCGCGCTCGCTCTCGCTGGCAAAGCCATCGTACAGCCCCATCACACCTTCGATCACGGAAAGGTCCGCGCCCTCTGACGCGCGCACAAAGCTTTCGATCACCGCGTCGTCGCCGCACATCCACGTATCGAGGTTGCGCGAAAAACGCGGCGCGCAGATCTGGCTGTGATGCGAGGGATCGATAAAGTCGGGACCCACTTTGAACGGCTGTGCCTTCAACCCGCGCGCCCGCGCGGCGAGCAATAGACCCAGCGTAAGGGTGGTCTTGCCCGCGCCGCTCTGCGTGCCGCCGATGACAATTCGTGGAAACATTAGAAGTGAAAAGTTGAAGGTTGAAAGTTGGGCAAATGGAACTTTTAACTTTTAAAAGCTGTACTCTCTTTTCGATTTCCGCAAGAGGTAAACGAAAAAGGGCGCGCCGATGAGCGCGGTCACAACGCCCAACGGAATTTCAGACGGCGCGATGATGACTCGCGCCAGCAGATCGGCGAGCACCATAAAACTCGCGCCGGTCAGGACAGAGGCGGGCAGCAAACGGCGATGCTCAGGTCCCACCACGATGCGGACGATGTGCGGAATAATCAGACCGACAAACCCGACCAGCCCGCTCAACGAAACCGCCGAGCCGGTGAGCAGCGCGCCCACGATCAG
>JBBSHK010000822.1:0-1117 GCA_038253185.1 Anaerolineae bacterium
GTCGTCGTCGTGCCGACGCTCAACACCCTTTCGCCCGAACGCGCGGCGACCGGTGTGCTGCTCCCTTCCAGCACGCGCGCCATCCTCGATCTCGCGCAGGCGGGCGCGGCAGAATATTTGCAAAAGAAATTGATTGAACTGCGACCGCGCGCAATGAATATCAGCGCCGAGGTCGAGCGCGGTGACAGCGCAGGAAAGATATTGGAAGTGGCGGAACGCGGCGCGGCGGACTTGTTGGTGATGGCAACACACGGTCGCGCGGGACTGGACGCCTTCTGGTCGGGCAGCGTCGCGCCCAAGGTGATGAGCCGCGCAAAAATTCCGGTACTGCTCTTGCGCGTAACCGGACCGGAACCAGTGCGATGAACACCATCACAACGCGAGCGCGTGATCTGCGCGGAGCTTTGTCGCTGGAAATTTTCACCATCGCCTATATGATATTCGAGGCAGTCGCCGCGCTGGGCATTGGATTCGCCACACGCAGCGTTTCACTCGAAACATTCGGTGTGGACAGTCTGATCGAAATCGCTTCTGCGCTGGCGCTGCTCTGGCGCTTGAGGGCGGAACAGCGCGGCGAGGATGACGCGCGAGTTGAGCAAATCGAGTGGCGCGCGGCGCGGTTCGTCGGCGTGTCACTCCTCGCGCTTGCTGCCTACGTGCTGGTTCAATCGATCATTGGCTTGAGCACGCGCGCGCAGCCCGAGACGAATGTATGGGGCATTCTGCTCGCGGTATCTTCGCTCATCGTGATGCCGCTGTTGGCGCGCTTGAAATTGCGCGCGGCGGACCGGATTGGCAGTCGCGCGCTTCACGCCGATGCCTACGAGACAGTGGCGTGCGCGTATCTTTCGCTTACATTATTGGTCGGACTCGCGGCGAATTATTTTTTCGGTTGGTGGTGGGCGGATTCGGTGGCGGCTTTGATAATGATTCCGATAATCGTTAAAGAAGGATTAGAAGCCTTGCGCGGCGAAACGTGCGATGACTGCCACGGATAAATTTATGAATTTTCAAATTATAATCGTCGGAATAATAATTTTTATCGCGCTTTTTTACATTGGCGCGAATATTCGGCGCAAAGTTAAATCGTTTTCCGGCAAATCTTCGTGCGGCACGA
>JBBSHK010000823.1:0-1113 GCA_038253185.1 Anaerolineae bacterium
ATCGCGGCATGGCGCGAAGATTTGCCGCTCGACCTTTTATCAGAAATTTTTCGCGGCGGCGCAGAAAAAATGGCAGAGGGCGGTGGGGTAATAGCAGGCGGGCATACCATTACTGATAACGAGCCAAAGTACGGGATTGCGGTGACGGGCATCACGCGCCCCGATGCGATTTTCACCAAAGGCGGCGCGCAAGTGGGCGACGCGCTCGTATTGACGAAACCGCTCGGCACAGGTATTCTCACCACTGCGGGCAAGAATCAAAAAGTCGCGCCGCGCGATCTCGATAACGCGATTCGTTGGATGATGCAACTCAACCAGAATGCTTCGCAAGCCGCGCGTGCGGCAGGATTGAAATCGGTGACCGACATCACCGGCTATTCGCTGCTCGGTCACGCGTACGAAATGGCATCCGCCTCCCATGTCGCGTTTCAAGTTGAAATGAAAAATTTGCCGCTGCTCGACGGCGCGCTCGTTTGTGCGCGCGCGCATCAAATCCCCGGCGGCACGCAGCGCAACCGCGACTATCTTGACGCCAAGGTGAGCTTGCCCGATAATTTGCCGGTCGAATGGGACGCGCTCTTGTTCGACCCGCAGACGTCCGGAGGACTTTTATTTTCTGCGCCGCCAGAAAAATTGCAAACGCTCACACGCGAATTGGATACGCGAGGAGTGGCGCATTGGCAAATCGGTCGCGTGGTCGAGGGCAGTGGAATTCAAGTCGTCTGAACGTTCTATTCTGGGGGAGCAAATTTTATGGATGAAAATGGGAATCACGAAGACCGCCGCGTGGTTGTGACCGGTATGGGTGTGATCACGCCGCTTGGTCAATCGGTCGATGCGCTCTGGCAAAGTTTGCTGACGGGCAAATCTGCTGCCAAGCGTATTGATAAATTTGATGCCGCCGGGTTCAACGTTCGGATCGCCTCAGAGGTGCTCGACTTTAATCCCGATGATTGGTCTGAAGTGATGGACAAAAAAGAGGCGCGCCGCATGGACCCGCTCGATCAATTCTCTATCGCCTCGGCGTCGCAGGCGTTAAAACAGGCGAACCTCACGATTGACGACAGTAATCGCGACGAGATTGGCGTGCTCATCGGCACGGGCATCGGCGGA
>JBBSHK010000824.1:0-1110 GCA_038253185.1 Anaerolineae bacterium
CGGGATTATACGGCGGGTCAATGTAAATCAACTTGACCTGCCCGCGAAATTGGGTTTTAAGCGTGTGCAGGGCGAGTAGGTTATTGCCTTTGAGAATCAGGTTCTCCCGAATCACGCCGCGTTCATCGCGCTTGAAGTTTGTCACCTTCTCTTTGCCCTTCGCCGTGTAGCGCGCAAAGTTGGTCAACACTTTGGGGTCGAGCAAGCGGTTGATTTCATCCTGCGCCAGCACTTCGTTGAAGAAAATCTCTTTGCGCTTTTCTTCTTCCTTCGTCTGCCCGCCTTCTAGCACGGTGTCTTTGTAGGGCCACACTAAAGCCACGTCGCCGCGTTCGCGCAAATATTTCTCGCCAATCGTCAAGCCGATGCGATTACGAAAGCGAGTATATGAGTTGTCTAGAAAATTCTTTTGGGAAATGTATTCAAGAA
The DNA here is from genome assembly GCA_038253185.1 of Anaerolineae bacterium. Taxonomy (GTDB): domain Bacteria; phylum Chloroflexota; class Anaerolineae; order UBA4142; family SHND01; genus JBBSHK01. The sequence goes on from JBBSHK010000824.1 coordinate 430, forward strand.
AAGTATTGGTATTGAAAATCCAATGCCCTTCAATTTCATCGAAAAACTTCGCATTTACTTCTTTATCTGAAAGCAAGAGTTTTACAAGGTCGCGGTCAATCTTCCATGCGCGGTCTTGCACGGCGGCAATCAGCAATTCGCCTTCATCGTCCACAAAGCGCGGATCGGTTTTTAGCAGGTCAGTCAGTTTGGTGTTGAATGGCATAGAGACTCCAAAGAGGGCGGTCAGATGTTTTGGATTGAACAAGCGAGGTGCCTGAAAAGGCTCGCTTCACAACACGACAGATATATTATACGCGAGGATCTACATTTCGCGCGCAGCAGATGTTTCGTTCATGGCGTGAGGCGCACCCTCGCGCGCTCGTCGGCACTTTGGCGATTTATCCGTGATGAACGCGCGTATTAACAGCGCGTACAGTCAGACGACACACGAACGCTTGAAACAGAATCCCGGAGAGTGGTATCTGTATCACACACTTTATCGCGAAGCGCGACAGACGTGGTCGGAAATTCCGTATGAGAAAATTTGCAAGTCATTGGAGAAACGTCCCGATTGGATCGTCGGTGATTTTGGCTGCGGCGAAGCGAAACTCGCGGAGATTCTTCCGAACAAAGTGCATTCATTCGATCACGTTGCAATCAATGACAGCGTGATTGAATGTGATATCGCGCGTACACCCA
>JBBSHK010000825.1:0-1102 GCA_038253185.1 Anaerolineae bacterium
ACGACCATCGTGCCGTCGTCGAGATACGCGACGCCCTGCCCCAACTCTTTGCCTTCTTGCACCAAACGCACGTGCATATTTTCGCCGGGCAGCACCACCGCGCGGATCGCGTTCGCCAACTCATTGATGTTCAACACACGCACGCCCTGCAATTCTGCCACTTTATTCAGGTTGTAATCATTTGTCAGCACGGGACAGTGCAAGTTTTTCGCGAGCCGGATGAGTTTGTCGTCCACCTCGCGCACGTCGTCCACGTCGAGGTCGGAGATGCGGATCGGCACGACCGAATCCTTTTGCAATTTGTTCAACATTTCCAATCCGCGCCGCCCGCGATTCCGCCGCAAGGCATCGGCAGAATCGGCGATGTGTTGCAGTTCATTCAACACAAAGCGTGGAATCGTGAGCGTGCCTTCGATGAAACCGGTGCGTGACACATCGGCAACCCGCCCGTCGATGATCACGCTCGTATCGAGCAGCACGATGCGATCCGAATTGTTCGCATTCGCCGCGGTCGTGTTCCCGGCACCCCCCCGCGCGCCCTCGCGACCAAACCGCGCGCCAAAGAGATTAAAGATATCGCGCTCGCGCGTAATCATTACCCACGCGCCGACGTATCCAAACACGATCAGCGCGATGAAGGGCAGGATATTTTTCCATGGCGCCGGCAAGAGCGACAGCGGGAAAGCTGTCAGCGCGGCGATGATCAAGCCAATGATCAGACCAATCGTCGCGGCGAGTAATTGATTTGCCGGTATCTGACGAATCTTGCGACGCAACCAGGTGTAGGGACGAATGGTGACCCAGGGAGTGACCAGCAGACCGAGCGCCGCTCCCGCCAAGCCGAGCGCAAGGATAAAACGAATGTCGGTTTCCGGCTGCGTGCTCAACTGGTCGCCAAGCCGCCAGCCCAACACGGCAAACGCGACCATACCCAATAATCGAAAGATGAATTCAAGACTCACGAGCCCTCACGATGACCGTCGGTACAAATAAAAAAGTGTACCGGATGGGCACACTTGCGAGACACACCGTGCGGTCTGAACGCCAGACTAGATTTCAGACCCTGTGCTTGGGAACGAGCGCTGGGCTCGCCAATCAGCCA
>JBBSHK010000826.1:0-1102 GCA_038253185.1 Anaerolineae bacterium
GGCGACCGGCGTGGATTTCAAATGGGACATTGTCGATGCCGGCGTGGACATTATGGAAAAGTACGGCACGCCGCTCCCGGAGAATGTTCTTGAATCGATGCGTCGTACGCACGTGGCGTGGAAAGCGCCCATCACCACACCCATCGGCACGGGCTTTCGCAGCGTGAATGTCGCGTTTCGCAAAGAATTCGATCTGTACGCGAATGTACGTCCGGCGAAATCGTACCAGGGCGTGCGCTCGCGCTATGAAAATATTGACCTGGTGCTCGTGCGCGAAAACACCGAAGACCTTTACGCCGGCATCGAATTTGAAATTGGCGCGCCCGAAACCAAAGAGCTCATCAACTGGATCCACGGCAAGCAACCCAAGGCGAGCATACGGCAGGACTCTGGCATCACAATCAAAGCAATTTCGGAAACCGGCTCACGACGAATTGTGAAATCCGCGTTCGAATATGCGCGCCAGTACAAGCGGCATAAAGTCACCGCGGTGTGCAAGGCGAACATTATGAAGTACACCGATGGGCTGTTCTATGCCGTCGCGCGTGAAGTTGCGAAAGCATATCCCGAGATTGAATACGACGAAGTGCTCGTCGACGCGATGTGTATGCAGCTCGTACAAAAGCCGGAGCTGTACGATGTGCTCGTGATGCCGAATCTCTACGGCGACATCCTGAGTGACTTGTGCGCGGGCTTGGTCGGTGGCTTGGGCGTCGCGCCGGGCGCGAACATTGGCGACCATGGCGCGATGTTTGAAGCGGTGCATGGCTCCGCGCCCAAGTACAAGGGCAAGAACAAAGTCAACCCGACTGCGCTGATTCTCTCAGGGATGCTAATGCTGCGCTACTTGAAAGAGGACCAGGCGGCAGAGCGATTGGAAAATGCGGTCGCCGACGTTATCGCCTCAGGTCGCGCGGTTACTTACGATATGAAGCCCGACCGCAACGATCCCACCGCGGTCGGCACACAAGAAATGGCAGACGCGATCATCCGCCAGCTCCAAGTCTAAGTTAGCGGTGCGATTCCGAGTCGGAGAGGTTGCAGAGCGAGCGCACGTGGCTCGCTCTCTGTTGTCTTTGACCGCTGCTCGTTTTCGGGTAGA
>JBBSHK010000827.1:0-1095 GCA_038253185.1 Anaerolineae bacterium
CACACTGGCATTTTCGTTCGATCGGACGCCGACCTCGTATTTCATTGCCAAGTCGACACATTCTTCTTCCAGACGCGACACGTCGCGGTTGTCGACATCGGTGAACCAGACCACCACGTTTTGCTTCATTGCTACTTCCCTATTCGAAGCCAGGCAGCTCTTGATTCCCCTGCGCTTTCAGAATCAAAGAGACCGGAATCTCATCGGTCTCGCGGCACTCCGGATACTGCGAGCAACCGAGAAAATATTCTCCAGTGTCGCGATTGCGTCGCACGACGAAGGGATGCCCGTTGGGACAATGCTTCGCCACGCGTTTGCCGAGAAACTTTCCTAATTCGTCGGCGCCGCTCATGTCAGTTGCTCCATAAAGATAAATCCGCGACTGTCGCACATGCCGCACGTACCGCGATCATATTGCTGAAAGTCGCAGCGCGGGCACGGCTGCGCGAACATCTCTTCGATCGCGAAACGAACCACGCACACGGTCTCGCCTACCCTGCGGTCGTACTCAAATTTTGCTTTCAGATCGACACCTTGCCACGACTTGGGCTTGAGCCACGGGTGCGCGTCTAGCCATTCGTATCCTTCGCCCGCATAATCTCGATCTGGCATTAGCGCTTCCGATTCCCAATAGGGCTTGGCAGTCAAGCGGATGAGTCCTAGCAGTTTTCCACCGAACCGGACTTGGCGATCGGTTGCTTTGATCACTTCATCCTTCTCGAACCGGTCGGCATACTCGTCATTCCACTCGCGCCGCGTGACGTCTTTCGCGCGTGCGACCAGCGCCGCGCTGGTCCACGAGAAACTAATTGACTTCATCGGGTCCAGTACCACAGAAAACGGATCGGCAGCATGGGCAGCAAACATATGTAAATCGTATTCTCGTAAATCGTTTCGCGCAGAATGTTGTCGTCTTCATCAACGACACCGAGCTCGTCTCGATCCCAAAACACACCGACCCACACATCGCGCGGCTCGAAACAAATTGAGATTTGCACGCCGCAGACCACACACGTGAGGAAATCATTTTTCGTGCTCACTTTAACGACCTAGTTCAATAATAGCCCACAGCGTGAGTCCTATTGTTGCTGTTTC
>JBBSHK010000828.1:0-1095 GCA_038253185.1 Anaerolineae bacterium
ATGGCAACTCTGTACGCCGCGCTGCGCCTGGGCATGAATCCCACGCGTGGTTGGAAAATAATTTGCGGCATCTGCCTTGGACTCGCGCTGGCGACCAAAGCCACCGCGCTGCCGTTGCTCATCCCCATCGCGTTCGCGTGTTATCACGCGCAGGTAGGGGCAATTCAGGCGCTCGCAATCCAGCGCAACTTGCCCCTACTACAAAATGTGCGCGCCGGGACCCTTTTCATCTGGCGCGCAATCCGCCGACCGCTGCTCGAAATTGCAGCGACGGCAGTTGCGGTCTTTTTTTTGACCCAGCCCTATGCGCTGCTCGACTGGTACGCCTTCGGTCATGATGTAATACGCGAAAGTCTGGTCGCGCGGGGCTGGCTGGATTTTCCCTACACGCGCCAGTATGCCCACACGCTGCCTTTTGTTTATCAAATCTGGCAAAGCGCGATTTGGGGGATGGGTCTGCCGCTTGGGATTTTCGCGTGGGGTGGCAGCGCGCGGTTCGCGTTCCAAATCTGGCGCGAGCGCGCGACGACGGACTGGCGGCGCACCTTGCTATTTTCCTGGGCGCTGATTTATTTCCTCATCATCGGCGGGCAGTATGTCAAATACTTGCGCTATCTGTTGCCGCTCCTGCCGGTGCTCTACCTGTTGGCGACCGCCGCGCTGTTCGATTGGGCGCGCACCCGCGTGTTACGCGCGCTCGCGGTCGCTGTGCTCACTCTCGTGCTCGTCTCCTCCGCGACGTACGCCGCGGCTTTTGTATCCATATATGATCGCGAACATCCGTGGCTCACCGCCTCGCGTTGGATTTATGAAAATGCGCGCGTGGGCAATGCGCTCATCATCGAGCAATGGGACGACGCGCTGCCGGTCGCGCGGCAAGTGAACGGCGCGGCGCGGCGTGGGTCCGAATACGAATCGATCGTGGTGCCGCTCTACGATGCCGACGACGACGCTAAGGTGGCAACGATCGCGCGCGCGCTCGAACGCGCGGATTTCATCATTCTCGCGAGTCAGCGCGCGTATGGCAGCATCGGGCGTTTGCCCGAACGCTATCCGCTGACGATCGAGTATTATGAAAAACTTTTTCGCGGTGAA
>JBBSHK010000829.1:0-1092 GCA_038253185.1 Anaerolineae bacterium
CTCATCTCAAAAATGAAGTTTTTTGACGGAAATTGCGCGGCGCTTGATGATTTTCATTCGATCACTCGCGCTGCATCGGGTTTTTGAGTTGAGTTGCTGTAACCCGGGAGGGCACAATGATTCGTGAAGCAATCGCAAAATTAATGGACAGTCAAGACCTGAATCGCACCGAAGCCGAGTCCGTGATGAACGAGATCATGGACGGTGAGGCGACGCCCGCGCAGATCGCGTCCTTCTTGACCGCGCTGCGCTTGAAAGGTGAGACCGTTGACGAGATCACCGGCTTTGCGCGCGTCGTGCGCGACAAAGCGATTCGCGTTTCGCCGCAGCGCACGGACATTGTGGATACCGCAGGCACCGGCGGCGACCGCGCGGGCACATTCAACATTTCAACCACCGCCGCGCTGGTCATCGCCGGCGCGGGGCTGGGTGTGGCGAAGCACGGCAACCGCGCGGTGTCCGGTCAATGCGGCAGCGCAGACTTGCTCGAAGCGCTCGGCGTGAATATCAATCTTATGCCGGAACAAATCGCGCAGTGCATCGATCAAGTGGGCATCGGCTTTCTATTCGCGCCCAAGCTGCATCCGGCATTCAAGAATGTCGTGCCTGTGCGCAAAGAACTCGGCATTCGCACCGTCTTCAATATTCTCGGTCCGTTGACGAATCCGGCGCGCACGCCCGCGCAAATCGTCGGCGTGTACGACGACGCGCTGACCGAGCCGATGGCGAATGTGCTGCACGCCCTCGACGTGCGCGCGGCGTACGTGTTTCACAGCGAGGACGGCATCGACGAACTCACGACCACAGGACTAAATCGCGTCACGCATTACGATAATGGCACGATTCATACGGACGAAATGGACGCGCGCGAACTTGGTTTGCACCGCGCGCGTCGCGAAGAATTGCGCGGCGGCGATGCGACAGAAAATGCACGCATCACGCGCGCGATTCTCAAGGGCGAGGAGCGGGGGGCGAAACGCGAAGTGGTGCTGCTCAACGCGGCGGCTGGACTCGTCGCCGGCGGGCGCGCCAGAGATTTGCAAGAAGGTCTCGAACGCTCGGCGGAGGCGATTGACTCGGGTAACGCGCGGC
>JBBSHK010000830.1:0-1075 GCA_038253185.1 Anaerolineae bacterium
GTCCCGCGCTGTTGTGGTCGCCGGTCTTTCTCATAACGCATGGGCTCGCGCGCGTACTGCGTTTGCCTGACGATGGCTTTTCTTTTTTCTACGAAGCGCCGGTCTTGTTCGCCAGCATGTTGTATGGCTTTGTCGGAATCGTGCTGACGTATCGCGTCGCCGAGGGCTTGTTCTCGCGTTGGGCAGCTTTCAATGCGGTCTTGGGAATGTGGCTGGCGACGATGGTGGTGTACTATATGGGCGTGTCGCCCTCCGCCTCGCACGTGCTGTCGCTCTTCGCGGTTGGATTATTTTTGTGGTTGTGGTGGCGGAAAAATCCTTCCCGCAACGTTTCGAATCGTGGGCGGCGCGATTGGCTTTTATTGGGTTTGAGCGGCGGATTGGTCGCGCTGGTGCGCTGGCAGGATGTGCTTGTGTCGCTGCTGCCGTTGTTTGAATTGATCGCGCTGTGGGTCGGTTCGATGCGTGACGCGCGCGCTCGCAATCAGGCGAGTGATCGCGTTCCACATTCTCGCGTCAACTGGTCTGAGATGCCGGTTAAAGAAATACTGCCGAATGGCTTGCTCTACGCGCTCGGGGTGGTGATAGCGTTCGCGCCGCAGATGCTGGCGTGGCAAATTTTGTACGGCGCGCCGCTCACCGCGCCGCAGCCCGCTGGATTTTTTTCACCACTGCAACCGGAAATTTTCAATGTGCTGTTCGGACTCAAGCGCGGGCTGTTCACCTGGACGCCGTTGATTTTTTTCGCGGCGCTCGGTTTTATTCCACTCTATCGTCGCGAACGGATTTTGGGCGCAGCGACCATCGTCATCTTTTTGCTCGAAGCGTACGTGAACAGCATCGTCTTTGACTGGTGGGGTGGTGAAGCATTTGGCGCGCGCCGTTTCATCAGCTTGATTCCGTTCTTGGTGCTCGGGCTGGCGGCGTTGATCGACTGGCTGGGCGCGCGGGTCTCGCGGCGCGCGCTTTTGGTCGCGCTCGGTGCGTTCGTCGCGTGGAATATGCTTTTCATTTTGCAATACGACTTGTGGCTGCACGGCATTGGGCACATCAGCGCGCAGCCGACGCTTGCCGA
>JBBSHK010000831.1:0-1054 GCA_038253185.1 Anaerolineae bacterium
ATTTCCCTCGCGACGGAAACGCTCAAGGGTGAAATTATGACCTGCCCCGATTGCGGCGCGGAGCTGGAAGTCATCGGCATCGCGCCTGTCCAACTCGCGCTCGCGCCACAAGTCGAAGAAGACTGGGGCGAGTGAAGTGAGATGAGAGATCGCAGATGACAGACAACAGACAGAGCTGTCTGTGATCTGACATCTGTTGTCTGATGTCTGACGAAGTGAAAATGAAAATCGGTCTTTTGGTTTCGCGCGTGCGCTTTGAAGAAAAACAAATCATCGAAGCGTTGCGGCGGCGCGGACTCGACCACGAATTGATCGACGACCGCGAGATCGTTTTCAATCTCACGAAAGCGTCGAGCAACGGTTCTCACGCCGACGCGCCGCATCTGGTGCAATCCGACCGCTTCGCCTTTGACGTGGTGCTCGACCGCGCGATGGAATTTACGCGCGGCGTGTACGCGCTCGAAATCCTGAATTCGTGGAATGTGCGTACCGTAAATTCCGCGCGCGTGGTCGCGCTGTGCGGCGATAAACTTTTGACCACCGCCGCGCTGGCGCAAGCGAACATCCCCTGCCCGCAAACGCGCATCGCGTTCACGCCCGATTCCGCGCTCGAAGCGATCGAGGCGCTTGGCTATCCCGTCGTCATCAAACCGGTGATCGGTTCGTGGGGACGGCTCGTCGCGAAAGTTAATGACCGCGAAGCCGCCGAGGCGCTGCTCGAGCACAAATCGGTGCTCGGGCATTTTCTCCACGAAATTTTTTATATCCAAGAATTTGTGGACAAGCCCGGTCGCGACATTCGCGTCATCGTCATCGGCAACCGAATTGCTGCGGCGATTTATCGCGAGTCCGCGCATTGGGTCACGAATACGGCGCGCGGGGCGACGGCGACACCGTGCGTCGTTGACAGCGATTTGGAAAAATTAGTGCTGGATGCCGCGCGCGCGGTCGGCGGCGGCGTGCTCGCAATTGATGTGGTCGAAGATGCGTCGCGTGGTTACCTCTTGAATGAAATTAATCCCACGCCGGAGTTTCGCGGCGCGGAGACCGCGAC
>JBBSHK010000832.1:0-1050 GCA_038253185.1 Anaerolineae bacterium
AAGTCAAGACTCCACTAAATGTGATTTCCGGTTACGCCGAATTGCTGAAACGACAGGTCGAGCAGAGTCTCGGTCCGGACGGAATACGAAACGGAGATGGAACGGTCACCCTCGAGCGCGAGCGGGTGCTCCGCGCGCTGAAAAATATGGAACACGCCGCGGCGACCCTGACTCATCTCATCAACGAGCTGATGGATGTGACGCAAATTGAGAGCGGCAAGTTGAGCGTCAGCAGCGAGCCGGTGAATCTCGCCGATTTGTTATTGAGTGTGACCGACAGTTTGCGGCTTCCGTCGGAGCCGGGTCGACGCGCGCGCGAGGTGCAACTGGAGGTCACGCTTCCGCCGGAGCGACAGGTGTGGGGCTTGTGGGACCGCAATCGACTGGAACAGGTGCTGGCAAATCTCGTCGGCAACGCTATCAAGTATTCGCACGCCGGCGGGACTGTGCGCGTCACTCTCTCCGTCGAGTCGGTGCCTGATCTCGATCCCGCGCGCCAATGCGCGCATCTGGTCGTCCAGGACCAGGGCATCGGCATCCCGCCCGGTGAACAGCAACGGATTTTTCAGCCGTTCATGCGCGCGACCAATGCCGGCAGCAAATTCCCCGGCATTGGCTTGGGTCTTGCCATCAGCCGCGAAATTGTCGAACGTCACGGCGGACGCATTTGGGTACAGAGCGGCGGGACGAATCAGGGCAGTACCTTTCACGTGCTTTTGCCCGGGGTGAAAACCGGAACGTTCGGCGATGCCGCGGCTGAAGAAAATTTGCCGGGCGGTACTGCGCATTCTAATGCCAAGCACCGCCCACACGACTCGTTCAATCAACAGCGAGTGGCACCTGAATAAAAACACCAAGAATTTTTTCAGCGCGGAATAATAAAACCAGAAATCTTGTGATTTCTGGTTTCTGTTCAAGAACCGACCTACGCGGTTCGCCTTGCAAACGCTTCGCCCAATCGCAAGCGCTTGCCAATCGACGGGTGATCATAAAATAAAAATTCCACCCACGGCTCCGGCTCCAACTCTGCCAAATTTTGGTTCGCCAATT
>JBBSHK010000833.1:0-1037 GCA_038253185.1 Anaerolineae bacterium
GCATGGCGTGCCAGCGTTAGCAGTCCGCCCTTGGGCGCATAGATGAATGGTTCGTACGCGGCGTGCGGGTAATTTGAAAATGCATGGCGCAAAATGGGGAGGTAGCGCGAGAGCTGTACTTCTTGCAAGCAGATGACGTCGAGGTCTGAATGGTTCAACTCTGTGCCAAGAGTCTTGAGGCGCGAGCGCGTGTTGCGAATGAAAGGCACGCCGAGACAATTGAGCGTGAGCAGGCGGAGTTGAAATCGTGGCGTGTCTTTCATCAAAAGAGGAGCCGAAACAAGAGATGAGAATAAGAACAGGCGATGGCTGGCGCTACGCGTTAGAAGTCGGGCTGCTCATTACCGCCAATGCCGCGCGGATTGAATCGGGACTTTTGACCGCGTGGGTTTTTCACGCGATTGGCAATTCGTTCCTGCTGCTGCTGCCGGAAATATACCGCGGCGCGGCGGCGGCATTCAGTCTGGACGACCGGAGCGAGCTTGACGCGCTCACAACTTTTCACGGCGTGATGCGCGACATCGTGCTCGACAATCCGTACTATGTGGAATACGTCGCGCCGGTGGTGATCGCGTATATTCTCGCGCATCCGAAATGGAACATTTACAAAAGCGAATGGGCGAATGAACAACTCGGCGGCTTTGGTCTCGATTCGATTCCTCATGCGATGACGGCGTATACGCTTTCAATTATGGTCTTTGATACACTGGCGGCGCTCAAGTATCACGTGCCCTCCTCCGCGCGGTGGGCGAGACAAGTCAAGTGGGCTGAGTCGCACTCAGAGCTGATCGCCTCCGCGGTGCTCGCGCTCGCGACCACTTTGTACGAGAGCGGCGAGTACGCCATCCATCAATCGGAAATGAAAGCGGTTCACAATAACCCCGACAAGATTGCGATGGAGTGGAGCGTCGAAGACACCATCCAAGACATTATTTCTAACGCTGTTGGTGGGCTGGCGTCATTCGCGCGCCATCGCCTCAAGCGACGCCGCAAAACGCGGTACGCAGTCCCCGCGGGAATCTAATAGACAACACAAA
>JBBSHK010000834.1:0-1016 GCA_038253185.1 Anaerolineae bacterium
CCTTGCAATTATGCGACGAGGGCTGGCGGATGTTGAACCGTCTAAGGTTGACGATTAAGGCGTAGACACGCGCAACCGACCAGCCCAGCTTGGCGGGACCGGACGACGTGATCGAGTGGAACGAACGCGCGCCTGTTCTTTCATCATTGTGGGGCAGACAATACTATGAATGACGCGGAATGTCAAATCTTAATCCAACATATTTTCCAAGCCGCGCACCAGTCCGACAAAATTTTTTACGCGGCGAATCGCGAGCAGCGTGCCTTCGATGTACGGCGCGGCAGCGGTGCCCGCATCGTAGCGCAGCGTGAGCCGTTCGTGCGCTTCACCGAAAATTATTTCGACCGAGATGGTGTAACCGGGTAAACGGATTGCGTGCACCTGCATGCCGTTCATGGTCGCGCCGCGCGTTGCTTTTTCGCCCAGGGTTTTTTCAATCGGATTCAAGACTTCGGGCGGGCGAATTTGCGAGAGCCGGTGTACAAGTTCGCGCGTCATGCCACCGGGCGCGTCGGGTTTCAGCGCGGAGGCGTATTCGACGATTTCCCAATGCGACAAATATTTCGCTGCCTCGCACGCGAATCGTTGCAGCAGCACTGCGCTGATGGCAAAATTTCCCGCGGCGATCACGCCGACTTGATTTTCGCGCGCGGCTTGATCAATCTCCTCGAAATCCGCGTGGGTGAGTCCCGATGTGCCGATGACGACGTGCACGCCGCGGCGGATTGCGGCGAGCGCGTTCGCCTTGACGACATCCGGCAAAGTGTAATCGACCAGCACATCGGTCGGCGTGTCGAGCGCGTCTGCAACGGAACGGCTGATGGTCAACTCTGGCGCGGCGTCGCCGAGCACCTCGTTTAATTTTTTTCCGGCGTGCGTTCGTGAGACCGCGCCGACGAGATGCAGATCGAGCTTGTCCAGGGCAGCGCCGTGGGCGGAATCCGCTTCGGCGAGAGGTGGATCGAGCTCGAGCGCGCTTCGTGCCGAGGCGCGGGCTTTCGCAATCGCCTCTTCTC
>JBBSHK010000835.1:0-1002 GCA_038253185.1 Anaerolineae bacterium
ACTGCGCTCCTCGAAATGACAGTTGAAAACGCGAATAAGTTGCACATTGCGTATTATACTCTCGTCACCGTCCCTGGTCTCATGCCGCTCGTCATTTCACGGTTTCTTCGTTGGCGTTTTCGCAGGCGAAACGGGAGTGCTCGATGGACGCGCGGTGGTGGGCGGCGTAGGCGTCGGCTCGACGTGAAAATATTTTTCCATCACTTTGCGGAAGAGCGGGGCGGCAACTTTTGAACCTTCGCCGCCGTTCTCGATCATCACGACACACGCGATCTCCGGATTGTCCGCAGGCGCGTAACCGGCGAACCACGCGTGCGGGTCATTGTTGCCCGGTACTTGCGCCGTGCCGGTCTTGCCCGCGCAGATCAGCGGAAATTTGTCAAAGACTTCTTGCGCCGTGCCGTCCTTGTCGGTCGTGACACCTTTCAGCGCGTCGCGAATTACCTGCAAGGTTTCCGCGCGCACGGGCAGGGTCCCGCGTTTTTCGGATTGAATCGGCTGCTCGGTCCCGTTCGCGACATCTTGCACTTTTGAAATTAGCCGCGGTCGCCACAACGTGCCCCCGTTCGCCACCGCCGCGATGAAATCGGCAATCTGCAGCGGCGACACGAGAAAGGTATCCTGCCCGATTGCCATATCCACCGGGTCGGTCGGAATCCACGGCTGCTGATTTTTGGGATCGGGCACGTTGCCTTTATTTTCTTCAATGCCGATGCCGGTCTCCGAGCCAAGTCCGAACGCGTAGGCAAAGCTCGACATCATGGCTTGATCGATTTGATTCAAGCGATAGCCGACTTGATAAAAAGTGACATCGCACGAAGCCGTGAGCGCGTGCTGCAAGGTGATGTCGCCGTGCGTTTTGCCGTACGCCCAGATCCAACATGCCTTGGGATAACCAATTCCATTCCACACGCCCGCGCAGTGAAACGGCGAATATTGACTCATCCCACCGCGCTCGATTGCCGTCGCCATCGTCACAATTTTTTCTACTGAACCCTGGGG